>JAYUOV010000041.1:0-2304 GCA_043760535.1 Chitinophagaceae bacterium | reverse complement strand
TTTTTTTCATACCGCCACTTATTTCGCCAGGAAATTTTTTGTTTACATCTTTCAAATTTACCCGTTCTAATACATTATTTACCTGCTTTAGTTTTTGCTCTTTAGTCATTTTAGAAAACATATCTAACGGAAAAATAATGTTTTGTTCCACCGTCATACTATCAAACAATGCAGAACCTTGAAACAACATTCCTATTTGCTGGCGTAACATTTTTCTTTCTTCATCACCCATAGCAGTCATATCCTGATTATCGTAAAAAATACTGCCTGTATCTGGATTAAAAAGACCCACCAATAATTTTTGCAACACCGTTTTGCCACTACCACTTGCACCAATAATCAGGTTGCATTTTCCTGTCTTAAATTCGGCTGAGATGTCCTGTAGTACAGTTTTTTCGCCAAAAGATTTTTTTAAATTAACGGCCTTTATCATAATGAATTAAAGAAGTATAGCTGCCAATAAGTAATCGGCAAATAAAATTAAAATGCAACTTACCACTACGGCCGATGTACTGCTTTTGCCTATTTCTAAAGCACCACCTTTTACATTGTACCCATAATAAGATGCAATGCTGCTGATAAGAAATGCAAAGGTGTAAGATTTAATAAGCGAAAAAGCCAAGTTAAAGCCCGAGAAACCTTCACGTAATCCACGGTCGAAAGTATCTGTAGGTATAATGCCGCTTAACGCACCGGCAGTTCGGCCACCCCATATAGCCAGCAACATTGAAATAATTACCAAACAAGGAATTACGATAATAGCACTCAATATCTTAGGTAAAATAAGATAAGCCTTCGTATTTATACCCATAATTTCAAGAGCATCTATCTGTTCGCTGATTCGCATATTACCCAGTTCGGATGCAATTTTACTGCCACTTACACCAGCCAGAACCAGGCAGGTAACAGTGGGTGATAATTCCAGCATCACACTATCTCTAACTATTTGTGCTATAGCCGTTAGTGGCACTAGTGGACTAACCAACTGATAGGCAGATTGTACCGTGGTAACTGCACCTAAAAACACGGAAATTATAACAACAATGGGCAGGGAACCAACACCAATATCCACACATTGCTGCATCAGTTCTTTCCAATACATTCTAACATTTTCTGGCCTAGTAAACATGCCTTTTAAGGTGAGTATAAATTTGCCTAAGTGGGTAAAAAAATCCATTGGTTAAGTAAAACTATTTTGAATAATTATTAAAATCAGTTGGTTATAAATATCTCAATGCTGTTTTAATGTTCGAAAGTAGCTGATAAGTTGATTCTAAAAAATTTGGATGTGGCGGGCAAGAAGCTTCATATACATTGTAAAACTATCATTAGCATAAAATACTATTGTATTATTTAAAAATATACCGAACAATGCTCTATTGGCTAAAAATTCTTTTTAATCGGAATTTTCAATCTTATTTATGGCTGGATTGCAAAACGTTGTATAAAGATGAAAAAAAATTGTTTTCATAGAATCCAGTTTCGTTAATTTACTGCATGAAAAATAATTTTTTGCTGCTGCTTTTCCCATTCGCATCTTTTGCTCAATCACTTACCAAAGCCGAAATAATCCATTGCGAAGCACAGGCAAAAAATGTAACCATTATAAGAGATAACTGGGGCATTCCACACATTTATGGCAATACAGATGCAGATGCAGTTTTTGGATTGCTATATGCCCAATGCGAAGACGATTTTAAACGAGTAGAAATGAACTATATCGTAAAGCTGGGGCGACTTTCTGAGCTAAACGGTGCTAAGGATTTGTATAGCGACCTAATGATACAATTACTTATTGATACCGCTGAAGCCAAGGCCGATTACAATAGGGCAGAACCATGGCTTAAAAAGCTACTAAACGCTTATGCCGATGGCATTAATTTTTACCTGCATAAAAACCCCATGGTAAAACCGGCAATGATTAATAAATTTAAGCCATGGTACCCTTTGTTATGGACCGATGGCAGTATAGGCGCCATTAGTACAGCCGATGTTACTACCTCCAATCTCGAAAACTTTTATTCTGGAAAACAAGAAAAGAACACAGCAGTGGCTTTGCCTACGGATCAGCAAACGGGTTCTAACGGTTTTGCTCTGGGACCTTCTAAAACAGCTTCAGGCAACGCTATTTTGTACATTAATCCGCATGTAACTTTTTACTTTAGACCAGAAGTGCATGTAAGCAGCAAAGAAGGTCTTAATGCTTATGGAGCAGTTACATGGGGGCAGTTTTTTGTTTATCAAGGTTTTAACGAACATTGCGGATGGATGCACACCAGCAGTAATGTAGATGTGGCCGATTTG
>JAYUOV010000040.1:0-2306 GCA_043760535.1 Chitinophagaceae bacterium | reverse complement strand
TGATTTTACTGCAAGCAAAAGGCTTTTCGCTTAACAACATTATTGAAATATTAAAGAAAAGGCACATGCAAATGTAATAGAACGTTTTTTTTTCAATTTTAAAAATCTTTACATAGAAAAAGGCTAGATTATGATTTTAAAAATTTTAAATTTCTCTTAATTCCTTCGTATTTACTTCGTTTTAACGGAGCGTTTTTAAAAACAATTTTGAATTGCTCTTCTGTAATAGCTTCCCAGTCACTATTTGAAAATTGCAGAATTTCAGTAATAGGTTTAAGGCCAGGTTCGTTCGTAGGTTTTGCAAACCGGTTCCACGGGCATACATCCTGGCAGGTGTCGCAGCCAAACATCCAATTGTCGAATGTACCTTTCATTTTTTCGGGTATCAGCTGCTCTTTTAGTTCTATGGTAAAATAAGAAATGCACTTGCTGCCATCTATTACCTTATCCGGCAATATGGCTTCGGTTGGGCAGGCATCTACGCATTTGGTGCAACTGCCGCAATAATCTTTCGCAAAAGAATCGTCGTACTCCAGTTGCAAGTCTGTAATAAGGGTGGCTATAAAAAAGAAAGAACCGCTTTGCTTGTTTATCAGATTTCCATTTTTCCCAATCCAACCCAATCCGCTAAGGGTAGCCCAGCTACGTTCCAGCACGGGGGCACTATCTACAAAACCACGGCCTTGCACTTCGCCAATGTTGTTTTTTATAAGTTCTAAAAATTTGTTTAATTTGCTACGTATTATGTTGTGGTAATCATTGCCGTAGGCATATTTAGAAATCTTTGCAGCATCGTTATTTTGCCTTTCAGCAGGAAAATAATTAAGTAATAATGTGATGACCGATTTAGCACCAGGCACCAGTTTGGTTGGGTCAGTCCGCAGGTCGAAATGATTGGCCATGTATTGCATGGAACCGTGCATATCCTTGTTCAGCCAAGCTTCCAAACGGCGGGCATCATCATCCAGTTTCATAGCTTTGGCTATGCCACAAAAATCAAACCCCAGTTGGGTAGCGTATTGTTTTACAAGATGAGTATGTTGTTGCTTGTTCAATGCAATGCAATATATTATACACAAGGGTTACTTTTACAAAATGCTGGTAATGCGTTATTAATTCATTGGCCATTTCACAAACCCTATATTAATTCAATCGCTTAATAACCACTCACCATTAACTATTTTATGCCTTGTGTACTAGAAATGATATAATGCTACTTATCCTCCAAATGCAGCCTGTGGAAAAAACGGTGTACCGCCGGTGCCACTAAAATGCCTATTGTAGTTATAAAAGCCACACCGCTAAATAGTGCGTAACAACTGGAAAATATTTTTGCCCCAAAGCCCATTTTGTTTATATCCAACACCGGCCCCATACCACTAAGCAGCATCGATGCATTGTGAAAAGCGTCTATCCAGGCCACATCATTGCCTGTAAATTTAAACCCTACAGTACCAATTAAAAGGCAGATAAACAGCACAAAAAAACTGAACTGTATATTTCTTTTAATGCGTTTGTAATACACTTTTTTTTGTGCAAGAGGTTGGAATTTGTGTTCGTACATCGGCTAGTCTGTTAACTTATTTTCTTCCTTATTATTTTACAAAGAGTATCGAATTCATACAGTTGCATAGATTTTGCAGGGATTAAGTAGAAGGGGCTGTTGTTGTTTAAACATAATCAACTTCTTATTACCTATTTGGGCAAACGAAAAGCTCTCCCATTTGCTATTTATGATGTCGGAATCCAGTATTAATTCAATGGCGTTTTCGGTCAACCAGATCGAATTATTTTAAATTTAACAAAGTTATTTTATAAATCTGTTTACCGATGCCTTGAATTTTAAAAATTCGACAATTTTTATAGTGTGATAATTACAAAAATGATACGGGGTGACCAAATGGCCACCCTATTTAAAAATTATATCGGATTACAATATCTTTGACCCTTAATCATTGAACCCTTGAAACTTAAAATATCATGTGTGGCATTAGCGGAATAATACATTATAAATCAAAAGATAAAGAGCAGGATGCCGTTTACCAATCGGTAGCCAATATGCAGTACCGGGGGCCAGATTGTACCGATCATTATTTTGATGGTGTGGCTTCTTTAGGGCACGTAAGGCTTTCTATTATAGATCTCAACTCAAGAAGCCACCAACCTTACCACAGTACCTGTGGCAAGTTTGTAATAATATATAATGGCGAAGCTTACAATTATCAGGAGGTTCGCAGCAAAATGATAAAAGAGGGCTTTGTGTTCCGTTCAGAATCGGATACCGAAGTGTTACTTGTAGGATTTAT
>JAYUOV010000039.1:0-19848 GCA_043760535.1 Chitinophagaceae bacterium | reverse complement strand
TTTCATCCTCGAATATACACATAATTCAATAGAAATGAGTTACTTATATATTATTAAATATAATACATTAATAATTTTTGGTTTTTAGAGATGCCCTTCTGTGAATATGATTCCACGACAGGTGGTAGTTGAGCATTGGGAACATTGCAGCGTTGCAGCAAAGAAACATTTACAATTGGCTTACGATGCTTTTCACCAGCAGGATTACGAAACGGCACGGCTGCAATTTCATATCGTATTAAAAAAGAGGGGTAAGTTGGAAGAAGCTCTTATTGGCCTCGCCATTACTTATTTTCACCTGGGCGATTATGAAAATGCCTTTTTATATATGTGGAAAAACGGGGAGTTGAAAGATCACGAAAGCGGTATTGTAAACCTGTTTAAGGATACATGTATTGAAGCGATGGCAGCGTTGACTGCTAATAAGCCGCACATAAAACCGGACGAATTGGTGTTTGCAGAAAATAAGATGGAGGATGAAGAACCGGTGTCGGCCTGCTAAATGTTTCTTGCTACAATACAGGTTCGTGAAGACACGAACCTGTGCGTCAGACACGAACCTGTGCGGCAGAATTCAATTACACAAAAGTTTCAAGAGGTTCCAAATTGACAAGGCAAGCAGGATAAAGAAATTAGGTTGCTGAAAATGATTGCGATTTCAATTACAGTCATTTCAACTTCAGGAACAATCTTAACAATTTTATTTTTAAAAAAGCCATGACCAGGAATGTCTTTCAATTAACCCCCATCCCTATGACCCAACCCAACCCCCTCCAATACGGCACCTTCCAAAGCCCATCCACCTTCCTCCAAATAGCAACTCCCATCCCCGCAACTGACCAAATATTCCTTATGGAAACTGAAGCATTTTTAATAACCACCCAGCTTCAATATTTTAAAAACTATCTAAAGAATAGTGTAAAAGCCCAAAACATTACGCCGGAGTATGAAGTGTATTGTTTAGAAAATGTGGAGCAACTAAGCAATGGTTTGTTTTCATTTACCACTTACTTATTTTATGATGAAATGATACTGAAGCAGTTTGCCAAACTAGCTATTAAAGGAGCCGATTGCTTTATATGGGATAAACAGCGGAATGCTTACGCCACCGAAATAGAACAGTACCAGATAGACCACCACCCGTTTCCTTGTGTTGGCAGTAAAAAGGAATATTATGCTGTAAATGGCAGGGAGTGCTATAGCTACTCCATCATGATTTATTAATCCGGTACTTTTAATACCTCAATACTCAGCTTATGCCACACCAAAACAGACACCTTAAACTATTGAAAAGAAAGGCCCGCCGTTCCGCCAACCAAAATAATCTACTCAAAAACCTCTGCCATGTTTGCAGGCCGCTTGGCCGTTGCCAGGATATTTTTTCGACCGCAAACCAAAACAATAGGCACTTACTAAAACAATACTACAAACTCGTTCCTCTCAAAATAATGAATAGCGCAGTGAGTAATTGCAGTACCGATGGCAAGCAACAGTTACAATTTGGGTATGATGCATTTCATCAGGAAAATTTTGAATTGGCCATCCAACATTTTGGTGATGTACTAAAAGAGAATCCCGGCCTTGCACATGCATTGTTGGGCATTTCCGTATCCTATTTTTTTATGGGTGATTATCAGAATGCCTCCCGGTACATGGGTTATTGTATAGAGAAAAGACCATCGGGTGTTGTAACAGACATGGCTGAAAATTTAATGGATTTGTGTACGGGTCATTGTAGTATGGCTAACTAGTCATCCGTTATCAACAATAATTTTACCCAAATAGCAAGGGCACCAGCACAAGAATTTGCCAGTTTTTGCAAACGACAAAGCCGGTTATATAAGCGATGCATGTGTATGGTTTGAGTGGGAATAGAAAAACGATTTTGCTGTTATTTTGTATTTGAAACAAGAGGTTAAAGCAAAAGGGCTGCAAAATTTAACGCTGCAAAACTTGCATGAGACTAAAATTATGTGCACATTCGCATACCCAAGAAAAAACATTATAGCTGATTTAGTTTCTAGCAACCAATCTAAATACAGTTTGTTATAAAGATAATACACCTTCCAGGCTTGTACTTTAGTACAGCACACTTGGGAGGTTTTCTCTTTTTATACCCTAACCTAATATGAAAACCTACAAAAAAGGGCCACTTACCTACACCGAACAATTAACCCTGTGGCAAAGCCGTGGGCTTTTAGTAGAAGATTTGCAAAATGCAGAACGCTACCTGAATGAAATTAGTTACTACAGACTTAGTGCCTATGCGTTGCCGTTTCAAAAAGTAAAAGACGAATTTGACACAGGCACTACTTTTCAAAATATTTTAGACCTCTATCTTTTTGACAGGGAACTGCGATTACTTGTTTTTGATGCTATAGAACGTATTGAAATTGCCATCCGTTCACAAATGATTTACCAGTTGGCTCATAAATATGGCGATTCGCATTGGCAGGATAATGCAGCGATTTTCAACCCTCCACGAACAAATCCCAGAAACGGGGTAGTAACATATATATATCAGGATACACAAGACATTATAAAAAAACACCTAAACGCTAAACATCCGGAAGTTTTTATAAAACACTATTCCATTACTTACAACGACCCTTATAATCCACCGTGCTGGATGAGTATTGAACTGCTTACCATTGGTGAGCTATCAAGGCTTTATAGTGCCTTAACACAAAATGCTGACCGTAAAGCCATAGCCGCCTTTTTTGGATTGCACCATACCGCCTTTTCTTCATGGCTGCACAGTTTGGTGTATGTACGCAATATATGTGCCCACCACTCAAGGTTATGGAACCGGGAGTTTGCTATAAAGCCCGAAGTTTTGCAAAGACCACAAAACCCGTGGATACAGAAGGCTTTTGATAATAATAACCACAGGACATTTTATTTTCTATGTATGCTTAAATATTTTTTAGGCTCTGCAAATCCTACCAACCATTTTACCCAAAAACTAATTGCTTTAATCGCCAAGTTCCCTAACACCCCAATTCAGTATATGGGCATCCCTACCTATGGAGGCAGTAACTTAATCAATTGGAAAAATGAAAACCTTTGGAAAGTATAAATTGAATAGCTTCAATTGCTAACACCATTATTACTCCAGATGTATCCCCCGTGATCCTCCCCCCGCCAATCCCTAAATTTCCACCCCAAATATTTGCTTTGGCCCGCCCCTGCCCTTACTTTTGCCGCCAATTGAAAAAGTTGGAAGGTGGGGCAGGTGGCAGCAGCCACAAATTATAAAAGTTCCAGGGTCTTTCCAGGCCTGAATTCAGCCGCAGTTTTCCAATCATTCTTACATCTGTTTGCCGATGAGGCAGGCAAAAATTTATTAAAAATGGCAGATATTAAGCCGGATGAAATTTCAGCGATTCTACGCCAGCAACTGAGCAACTTTGATGCAGGTGCTTCACTTGAAGAAGTGGGTACTGTATTGCAAGTGGGCGACGGTATTGCAAGGGTGTATGGATTAAACAAAGTTCGCAGTGGCGAACTGGTAGAGTTTGAAAATGGCACCAAAGCCATTGCCTTAAACCTGGAAGAAGACAATGTGGGTGTGGTATTGATGGGCGAAAGTGCAGGTATTAAAGAAGGTGGTAAAGTAAAACGTACCGGAAACATTGCCTCTATTAAAGTAGGCGATGGCATGGCCGGCCGTGTTATTAACATGCTGGGTGAGCCGATTGATGGTAAAGGCCCGCTGAAAGGCGAACTGTACGAAATGCCTTTGGAGCGTAAAGCCCCGGGTGTAATTTTCCGGGAGCCGGTAAAAGAACCGTTGCAAACGGGTATTAAAAGTATTGATGCCATGATTCCGATTGGCCGTGGCCAACGTGAATTGGTAATTGGCGACCGTCAGACTGGTAAAACTGCCATTTGTATCGACACCATCATCAACCAAAAAGAGTTTTTTAAAGCTGGCAACCCGGTGTACTGTATTTATGTGGCCATTGGCCAAAAAGCCAGTACCATAGCGGGTATCATGAAAACTTTGGAAGAGCATGGTGCCATGGAATACACGGTAATCGTTGCAGCCAGTGCAAGTGATCCTGCTCCGCAGCAGTTCTACGCACCATTCGCCGGAGCCGCCATTGGTGAGTTCTTCCGTGATACGGGTCGCCCGGCATTAATTATTTATGATGATCTTTCTAAGCAAGCTGTGGCTTACCGTGAGGTGAGTTTGTTGTTGCGTCGTCCGCCAGGCCGTGAGGCTTATCCGGGTGATGTGTTCTATCTGCACAGTCGTTTGCTGGAACGTGCCGCTAAGGTGATAGCCAAAGATGAGATAGCTGCTAAAATGAACGACCTTCCTGAAAGTATTAAGCACCTGGTAAAAGGTGGCGGAAGCTTAACAGCTTTGCCAATCATTGAAACACAGGCTGGTGACGTATCGGCTTATATTCCAACCAACGTAATTTCCATCACCGACGGTCAGATATTCCTGGAGGGAAACTTGTTTAACGCAGGTATCCGCCCGGCTATTAACGTGGGTATAAGCGTAAGCCGTGTGGGTGGTAATGCACAGATTAAATCCATGAAGAAAGTGGCTGGTACACTAAAACTGGATCAGGCACTGTACCGTGAGCTTGAGGCGTTCTCTAAGTTTGGTGGCGATTTGGATGCTGCTACCAAAGCGGTTATCGACAAAGGAGCCCGTAACGTGGAAATTTTGAAACAAGCCCAGTATTCGCCGTTCAGCGTAGAAAAGCAAGTGGCCATTATTTACCTCGGTACACAAGGTTTGTTACGTGAAGTAGCGGTTAAGAATGTAAAAGCATTCGAAGATCATTTCTTATTAGAAATGGAAAATAAACACCCCGAAATTTTGGCCGAATTTAAAAAAGGCCAGTTGAACGATGCTAGCTTGGCCACTATGACAACGCTTGCTAAAGGCCTGTTTCCACAGTACAAGTAAATTAGGGATTAGGGATTGGTTGGTTAGGGATCAGTAAAGCCAATTCGAAAATGAATCCAACCCCGAAGCAACCTCTTTTCGAAAGAAGAGGGGTTGCCGGGGGTTGGATTTTTTTATGAAACCCTCTACAATTTGGGATAAAGTGAACCACTTATCCCCAGTGTTCTTGCCAATGCCTGCAAAAACCGGCTTCGCAATAACAGCGTATTTAGTGATTGGTAAACCAACCAATCGTCAAATGACCATTGACCATTGACCATTGACTAAATGACCAAATGGCCCTAAAACGAAGCAGTTTACACCTTCACCTTTACCACTAACTTCTTAATCAATCCTTCGCCTATCATCGGTGCATGTACATCTTCGGGCCAAAAAATGGTAAACTGGTTTTCTACTAAATTGAAATAAGTTGTTGGTGCATCGTTATAAAAAACCACATCTTTTTCGGGGTTGTATTCGCCACGCTGCTCCTGGCAATCGTTACGGCTTTTATAACCCATCGTTTCTTTACCGCTAATGCAAAGCTGAATGTCGATATGCTGATTATGGCATTCGAATTTGGCGATGGATGCAGCGGCCGTCGTGCCGTTTTTATTAGAAACAATTACGCGGATAGCAGCACCATCCACATCGTACTTGCCTACTTCAAGTACTGCCAGATCCAGGCTTTGTAAATGTTCAAATGCCTTTCCAAAATGCGGATGCAGGCTGGCGTATTTGCCAATATTGGCCAAAGTGTCTAAGATCATGTTTTAATGGATAATGGGTTAATGGATAATTTATCAATGGACAATTATTTATTGGATAATGGATAATGAAAACGCCTCTAACCGAATGGTGAGCGGATTTTTTTATGAGTTCTTGAATTCGTTGGCTTAAGCCTCACCCTCTTTCCCGCTACTATCGAAGATGGAAAGAGGGTAAGGCTTATCCAAACTGATTGTTCTTCCACATCATCTTTTGTACAAATCCAAACAGTATGATTAGTTTCTACAATCAACAAATCAGAAATCACACATCACACATCACACATCAAAAAATCATCGCTGCACCCTTCCGCTGCCATCGCCTTTTACTAGCTCTTTTACTTCGCTTAAAGTAGCATGGTTAAGATCGCCGGGAATGGTGTGTTTTAATGCAGATGCGGCTACGCCAAATTCAGCAGCATCTGCCATACTCATGCCGGTAACGAGGCCGTAAATAAGACCACTAGCAAAACTATCGCCGCTGCCCACACGATCTACTATGCGAACATGGTATTGTTTGGTATGGTAAAAATCGGTGCCGTTATACACCAACGCACTCCAGCCATTATCGCTGGCACTATGGCTTTCACGTAGTGATGAAGCAATGAATTTAAAACCAAACTTTATCTTCATTTGGTGAAATACATCTTTAAAACCATCAAGGTTTAGTTCGCCTTTGGTAACGTCGGTATCTTTTGCTTTAAATCCCAGGCACAGGTCGGCATCTTCTTCGTTACCTATACATACATCTACAAATTCACAAAGACCAGTCATCACTTCACGGGCTTTTTCTTTAGTCCACAGCTTTTTACGAAAATTAAGATCAATACTTGTAGTAATTCCTTTTGCTTTAGCAGCTTTTAAAGCAGCCATAGTAAGTGCAGCTGCTTTATCGCTAAGGGCAGGTGTAATGCCTGTGGTATGAAACCAATCGGCACCATCAAATATTTTATCCCAATCAAATTCGCTGGCATCCACATCGGCAATAGAAGCACCGGCACGGTCGTACACCACTTGGCTGGCTCTCATGCTAGCACCTGTTTCTAAAAAGTAAATACCCAACCGGTCGCCGCCACGGGCTATAAATTTGGTATCTACCCCATAACGGCGCAAGTGGTTAATAGCACTCTGCCCTATTGGGTTGTTAGGCACTTTGGTTACAAAAGTTCCGTTTTCGCCATAGTTACAAATGGCAGCAGCCACATTGGCTTCGCCGCCACCGTAGGTTACGTCCAGGGTGTCGGCCTGTACAAAACGTTTAAAATCGGGGGTAGATAAGCGGAGCATAATTTCTCCCATTGTTACAACTTTTTTGGGCATAATCGTGGATTAATTTTTAAATAAAAAGAGAAATGATTTTTTTGGTTTTATATTGAAATCCATTACCAAAAAGAGTGATAAAGGTAACAGCCCTGTAAGGAAACTTTGCAAAAAAAATGACAACGTTTGCGTAAATATTGTGCTGCTTGTACCACTTTATAAAATAACATTTTTTTTAATTTATTTATGTATTAGCTATGCTGTATATAAATAGTAAAAATGTGGTTTTAAGAAAAAGAGGAACAATGCTTTAACTTACAGCTTTAAACAAATAGTACCTACACAATAGCCGCTTTAAAATTTCTTAACAATAAACATTATGGATAAAAAATCAGAACTTTTGCAGTTAATTACTGAGCAGGGCATCCTTCCGCTTTACTTTTATAAAGATGCAGAAGTAAGCCTTAATGTGCTGAAAGCCTTGTACAGTGCCGGCATACGCACTGTAGAATATACCAATCGTGGCGATGCAGCCCTTGCGAACTTTGCCGCCATGAAGCAACTATGCGACACCGAACTTACAGGCATGCACCTTGGCGTTGGCACCATTAAAAACGGCGAACAGGCGCAGCAGTTTATAGATGCCGGAGCTGATTATATTATTTCTCCCGGCCTTGTGCCAAGTGCCGCAGCAGTGGCCAACAAGCACAATATGCTTTGGGTGCCTGGCTGTATGACGCCAAGCGAAATTATTGCAGCAGAAACGCTGGGTGCTAAGTTTGTAAAGCTGTTCCCCGGCAATATCCTCGGCCCCGATTTTATGAGTGCCATTAAAGAACTATTTCCAAAACTGCTATTTATGCCCACCGGCGGCGTAGATACCACGGCAGATAATATGGCCGCCTGGTTTAAAGCCGGTGTATGTGCGGTAGGCATGGGCAGCAAACTTATAAGTAAGGCCCTGCTCGAAGCAAAAGATTATGCCAAAATAGAAAGCCTTACCAAAGAGGTACTGGCTACTATAAAAAAGATAAGAGAATAGCACTAGCAGGTTTTTAGCATTAAACTTAATTAACGATTGCCTTTAAATTTCTATGTGATGCCAACAACCCAAAAAAATAAAATAACACATACGGCTTTAGAAAAAGCAGGTGGTACAATGAGTAAATACCGCTGGAAAATCTGTGGCTTATTATTTTTTGCCACTACTATTAACTACCTCGATAGGCAGGTGCTTTCGCTTACCTGGAAAGACTACCTAGTGCCCGAATTTCACTGGACTGATAGTGATTATGGAACCATTACAGCCCTATTCTCCATTTTCTATGCCATATCAATGTTATTTGCCGGGCGGTTTGTTGATTGGATGGATACAAAAAGAGGCTTCCTTTGGGCCATTGGTATCTGGTCTATCGGAGCTTGTATTCATGCTTTTTGTGGAATAGCAACTTCGGGCATACTTACTGGTAACTGGTTAGTAACTTTCGAAGGTGCTAAGGAAGCCCTGGCAACATTTGACAAGGCGGCTATCATTACATCCACCTCAGTTTCATTATTCATATTTGCACGTTTTATACTAGCCCTTGGCGAAGCGGGTAACTTTCCGGCAGCTATAAAATCTACTGCAGAATACTTTCCCAAAAAAGACAGGGGCCTTGCCACAAGCATATTTAATGCAGGGGCTACGGTAGGTGCTTTAGCAGCACCCGTTACCATACCGTTTATTGCAAAAGCTTATGGCTGGGAAATGGCTTTCATAATTATCGGAATAATCGGGTTTTTATGGATGGGCTTCTGGAATTTTATGTATCAAAAACCAGAGGTTCACCCAAGTGTAAATAAAAATGAGCTGGAGTATATACAGCAAGATATTACCGCTGACAGGAATGCTGCTATCCCCATCATTGAAAATCAAAAAAAAGTATCCTTTGCAAGTTGTTTTAAATACAAACAAACGTGGGCTTTTGCTTTTGGAAAATTTATGACGGATGGTGTTTGGTGGTTTTATTTGTTCTGGACACCAGCCTACCTTAAAGACATTTACAAAATGAATAGCACCCAGAGTGCTCTTCCTTTGTTTGTATTGTATATGATTACCCTGCTGGCAATTATTGGCGGATGGCTGCCTACTTTTTTTGTGGAGAAAAAAGGCATGAACCCTTACGAAGGCAGAATGAAAGCCATGCTAATTTTTGCCTTTGTACCCCTGCTTGCTTTACTAGCACAACCCCTTGGGCATATTAGTTCGTGGATTCCGGTAGTAATAATTGGCATAGCAGGTGCGGCACACCAGTCATGGTCGGCCAATATTTTTTCTACTGTGGGTGATATGTTTCCTAAAAAAGCCATTGCCACTATTACAGGCATTGGTGGTATGGCTGGCGGCGTTGGATCTTTTATTATCAATAAGGGATCTGGAGTTTTGTTTGAACATGCAGGAAAAACCCAAATGCAGTTTGCAGGATTTCAGGGCAAAGAGGCCGGGTATTTCATCATTTTCTCTATTGGTGCTGTAGCCTATTTAATTGGGTGGTTTATAATGAAATCTTTGGTACCTGTTTACAAGCCTATAACGGATATGTAGTATTAACACTTTATAAAAAATCAAGCTATAGATAAGTCAAGCTTTATAAACTTTACTTTTCTTTTATATCCTAACAGACTACCCCATTGAACAATGCCATGTTTTATTTGTAGTTATCCAGTAAATTAAATCTAAATACTATGAGTTTTCAAGAAGAAATCCATTCCAGATTTGTGGCGGAAAGCGATATACCCGAAGCCTACCGGCTACCATCAGCAATTCACCAAAAAGAATACCTGAGCAATGGCGAAATGAAGCAATGGACTGGTGCTTCACATGCCGTTTACTCACCCGTTTGTTTGGTTACACCCGAGGGATTGGTTCGTAAAACCATTGGCAGCTATCCGGTTTGCACAGTTACAGAGGCCATGGAAAGTTTGGATGCAGCCGTAGCAGCCTATAACAATGGCCGTGGGCTATGGCCTGCCATGAGTGTAGCCAACCGCATTAAATGCGTAGAAAAATTTACCTACAAAATGCTGGAGCAAAAAGACATAGTAATAAAGCTCATTATGTGGGAGATTGGTAAATCCTGGTCCGATTCCGTAAAAGAATTTGACCGTACCGTTGAGTACATTAATGCCACCATCGATGCCTTAAAAGACCTCGACCGCAGTTCGTCTAAGTTCGAAATAGAACAGGGCATTGTAGCACAGGTGCGTCGTTCGCCACTAGGTGTGGTGCTGTGTATGGGGCCGTTTAACTATCCGCTAAACGAAACTTTTACCACTTTAATACCAGCTTTAATTATGGGTAATACCATTTTATTTAAGCCGCCAAAACATGGCACTTTATTGCATTATCCCATGCTCAAGGCTTTTCAGGAATGTTTTCCTAAAGGCGTGGTAAATACCATTTATGGCCGTGGTAATGTAATTGTAACACCACTGATGCAAACGGGCAAAATCAACTGCCTTACCCTGATTGGCAGCAGCAAAGTGGCCAATCAACTTAAAAAAGAACATCCCAAAGTAAACCGCCTTAGGGCCATACTCGGCCTCGATGCAAAGAACGCCGCCATCATTACTTCCAAAGCAGACATTGACCTGGCGGTAAAAGAAACCGTTTTGGGTTCTTTATCTTTTAACGGACAGCGCTGTACGGCTCTTAAAATCGTTTTTGTACACAAAAGTATTGCCGATGAATTTCTGCAAAAACTTAGTTGCGAAGTAAACAAACTGCCATTTGGAATGCCATGGGAAAAGGGCGTTTCGCTTACACCGCTGCCAGAACCCAACAAGCCTGCCTTCCTTAAAGAATGCATAAACGATGCGATAGAACATGGTGCCAGAATTGTGAATGAAAACGGCGGCACCACGGTAGAATCGTTTGTGTACCCGGCTATTATGTACCCGGTAAACGATAAGATGAAACTATATCGGGAAGAGCAGTTTGGCCCTGTAATTCCGGTAGTGCCTTTTAGCAATATTGAAGAAACCATACAGTACCTAATAGATTCTCCACATGGCCAGCAGGTAAGTATTTTTAGTAATAATGCAGATGAAATAACCGCACTGATTGATCCATTAGCCAATCAGGTAAGTAGGGTAAATATTAATTGCCAGTGCCAGCGTGGCCCAGATGTATTTCCTTTTACTGGCCGCAAAGATAGTGCAGAAGGCACTTTGAGCGTATCCGATGCCCTGCGTTCTTTTTCTATACGTTCGCTAGTAGCTGCCAAGCTAAATGATGCTAACAAAAAAATCATCAACGAGATTATTAACGATCAGAGTTCAAACTTTTTGAGTACGAGGTTTATATTGTAACCTGCTTTTTAAAATAGTAAGGCCGGTAAGTTGCATATAGAAATGTAGTGGCTTACCGGCTTTTTAGTACAAGTAAATTTTAATAAAATATAATTATTTACCTTTATTAAAACGAATTGAATACTTTACACCATGCAAATAGTATTTAATATGTTTTACCTAGCCGATTCTGGATATAAGTTTTGGCCAACCTACTTACAAAAGGAATGCTATTAAAACCAAATTTAATGGATGTTAGTACTTGTAAACAAACACTGCCACCAATATTAGTTTAGGCATTATTGGGGCTTAACGAATATAGCCTCGCCATTTTTCTTTATTGTGTTTCGTTTCGGGGTAAACGTTATAAAATGTACCCATATTTTACAATTTGATTATTGTTCCAGGTATTTACAGGGCTGAAGGTATATGAGGTTTTGTGGTAGTTGTACAAAACGGAATACTGCTATGCTTAAACCCTAAACTAAGTGGCTTACACCTTCAATGCTGAAACTTGAAATCTTAACCTTTTGCGTTGAACCTTAAACCATTGTTATTAGCTTAACACTTACAATAGCATATTCCTTTAATTTTACGGCTCTTAAAAAAAACAACCAATTAGGCATGAAACGAATCGTAATTGCAATAGGAACGGTGCTGCTATCCCTTGCTGGAGCCGCTCAAAATACAGGTTATAAGATTAATGTAGAGATAAAGCCACTTAAAAAAACATGGGTGTATATGGGCTATTATTATGGCAAAATGATGCCCATTGGCGACAGCACTTTTTTGGATGCAAATGGCCGTGGCGTTTTTAAAGGAAAGAAACCGCTGGCTCAAGGCATTTACCTTTTGGCCACTTCTAAAAGCCAGTTATTATTAGAAATGCTGGTAGGCAAAAAACAAGATTTTACTGTAATAACAGATACCACAAACCCCGAAACCCTCACCAAATTTGTAGGAAGCCCAGAAAACGAACAGTTTAAAAAGTACACCGCCTTTGTAAGTACCAAAGGCCAGGCAGCAGATATAGCCCGTACTAAAATGAATGCCACTACAGATAATGCCGAAAAAGCAAAACTATTAGCCATAGTAGATAAAAATATAAACGAGATGGAAGGCTACAGGCAAAAGGTACTAAAAGAACAACCCACCAGTTTATTGGCCACCATTTTTGGATCTATGCAGGATGTTAGCCTGCCTGCCAATCTAAAAAACCAAAAAAACTATCAGGATACGCTAGCCGCTTATTATTACAGCCGACAGCATTTTTGGGATGGGGTAAATTTTATGAATGGCAGGGTCGTTCGCACCCCCGTTTTTGAAAAAAAACTCAACTACTACCTGAGTGCATTTGTGCAGCCCGAACCAGATAGCATTATACATGAGTTTAACTGGATGGCAGCACTGGGCAGAAACGACAACGAAATGTTTCAGTTTTTGATAGGCTATTTTGTAGATAATTATTTTAACCCAAAAATAATGGGGCAAGACAAAGTGTTTGTACATGTGTACGAAAAATACTTTGCCACCAAACAGGTTACCTGGCTCTCTGCAAAGCAAATGAAACAGATAGAAGACAGGGCGATGATGCTAATAAGCAACCAGGTAGGCGAAGCCGCTGCCGACCTTAACCTGGTAGATACAGCAGGCACTGTGCAAACCCTGTACACGCAGCCCGGAAGCTTTACCGTAGTTGTGTTTTGGGACCCCAACTGCGGCCATTGCAAAACCGAAGTGCCACGGTTAGATTCTTTTTACAAAGCTTCGTGGAAAAATAGCGGAGTAAATATTTATGCAGTTATGAGTACAGAAACTAGCCTGACAGATTGGAAACCTTTTATAAACAAAAATGCCGCTGGCTGGGTGCATGTACACCAAACCTCCGAGATGAAAGCTGTAGAAGAAAAAAACAAATTGCCTAACTACCACCAGCTATACGATGTAAGAACTACACCTACCATGTTTTTATTGGATCAGCAAAAACGAATCATTGCTAAAAACCTTTCGCTAGATGATTTAAACAAAGTACTGGAGCAAAAAATAAAACAGGCAAAAGCAGGTAAATAAAAGCAACAAAAATTCTGGTTTGGGTTCGCATACCCTAATCAATACCTAAACTAACTTTAGAAAAACAGTATAAAGCCTTTTAGGCAAAAACAAAAAAGACAACAACCAAGTATGAGAAAACAGATATTGATTGTATGTACACTTCTGGCCTTTGCAGGCAGCCATGCACAGCCATTATTTAGTTTTGGTAAAAACAAAGTAAATAAAGAAGAATTCCTTCGGCAGTTTAACCGAAACCTGAACCCCAATGAGGATAATATAAAAGCAATGAAGGAATACCTGCCCCTTTTTATAAATTATAAACTGAAAGTGCAGGACGCTTTTGATAAACGACTGGATACACAATACAACCAGAAAAGCGAACTTGCCGATTTTAGAAGACAGATAGAAGACAACTATTTTTCGGAGGAAGCTAATATTGCTGAACTGGTAAATGAAGCACTTGACCGTAGCCAAAAAGACCTTAGGCTTAAGGATATTATCATTTCTTTTAATCCTAAAAACCCAAAAGAAGTAGAGCAGGCAGAAGAAAATGCAGAAAAAGCCGTGCAAAAACTGGAAGCCAATACCCCTTTTGAAAAAGTATTCGACGAGTTTTGTAACGATAAAGAGTTTAGAGATGGCAACCATGGCGACCTCGGATGGGTTACCGTTTTCTCATTGCCCTACAAAGTGGAAAACCAAGTGTATAAATTACAAGTAGGGCAGTTTACCCAACCTATTAAAACTTCTAAGGCTTTTCACATATTTAAACTAATGGCCCATCGCAAAGCTGCCGGAAAAATAAAAGTGGCACAAATACTATTTGCTTACCAGCCGGGTGCTACCGATGCAGAAAAAAAAGAAGTACAAAACAAGGCCGATATGGTTTACGATCAGTTAATAAAAGGTGCAGATTTTGCCTCACAGGCCAAAACCTACAGCAACGATAAAACAAGCTATCAAAATGGCGGCGTGCTACCAGAATTTGGGGTGGGCAGTTACGACCCCGTATTTGAAACATCGGCATTTTCACTGGCAAAAAATGGCGATATCAGCAAGCCTTTTGAAACCGCTTTTGGCATTCACATTGTAAAACTTTTAGAACAATTACCCATAAGTACAGATAAAAAAGAACCCGTTACAGTGGCCAATATGAAACAGCGAGTGGTTACCGATAACCGCATGGAAGAAGCCAAAACGGTACTGGCAAAAAGCCTGCGTAACAAAATTGGATACCAGCCTGCTAAAACAGTAAAGCCAAAATCGCTTTGGGCTTTTACAGATAGTTCTTTAGATGGAAGAACTGTTACTACTGTAAAAGATGTAATGGGCAAAACCATTCTTTTCAGCTTTGCCAAACAAAACATTACCGCTGCTAATTGGGTAATGTTTGTAAGGGCTGTACGTGGCAGCATAACCGACCTTAGTAGCAAGGGTTACGATGAGCTATACGAAAAGTACATAAACGTTACCACAGCCGAATATTATAAAAATCACCTAGAAGACTACAATCCCGATTTTAAAAATCAATTGCAGGAGTTTAAAGATGCCAACCTCAACTTTGAAGTAACCGAAAAAATGGTATGGAACAAAGCCGCCGAGGATAATGCAGGTCTTTTAAAACATTACAATGCTAGTAAAGTGAAATATAAATGGGGGCCAAGTGTTAATGCCATTATTGTAACCGCAACCGATAAAGCCACCACCGATTCTGCCAGGCTGCAAATGCAAGCTAACATTGGCAACTGGCGCAGCATAGCCATGCGTTACGAAAATAAATTACTGGCCGACAGTAATCGCTTTGAACAAAACCAAGTTCCGACAGAAGGCAAAATAGATTTTAGGGCAAAAACATTTACCCCAACTATTACCAACGTACAAGACAGCAGCCAAACATTCTGCTACATTGTAAACACCATAAACGAATCGGGCCAACGCAGTTTTGAAGATGCCCGTGGCTTTGTAATAAACGATTACCAGCAAGTGCTAGAAACAAAATGGGTTGATGGCTTAAAAAAGAAATATCCCATAGTAATAAACAATGCCGTTTGGCAGGCTATGATTAAAAAATAAACACAGCTTACCATCTTTAAAACAGGTAGCTCTGCTAGGGAGCTGCCTGTTTTGGTATTACTGAAAAACTATTGCTTTTCTGAAATTCATTTACCTGCTCGAAAAGCCAATCCACCCTATTCATCGGCCTGCCTGCACCAGTATTCCCCGCCGGCGGGCACAGCTTTTGCCGAAGGCTAAAGCAGGGGTGGTAAAGCTAAGCTACAGCAGCACCAATGCGCAACTCCAGCCATTCATAAAACAAAATTTTCCATCCCTTTTCTTTGCCGCATCTTTAAAAATCCAAATTAAAAATACTGTTATGAAAAAAATATTAGTGTGCCTACTGGTAGCCGCATGTACCAACGCCATAGCACAGCAAGAAGCTGTCTTTCTGAGCAGCCCATCGCTTACACCCGATGGCAGCACCATCTACTTTTGTTTTGAAACCGACATCTGGAAAACAGATAGTAAAGGCGGACAGGCCGTAAGGGTAACAGCCATGCCAGGTAATGAAAATAATCCACGTGTATCACCCGATGGCAAATGGCTGGCTTTTACCAGTAACCAATATGGTAATAACGATGTATATACTATGCCATTAACAGGTGGCCACATTAAACAAATCACCTTCCATTCGGCCAATGATGTAATGAACAGTTGGGGCTGGAATAGCCAAACCATTTTCTTTAGCAGCAACCGCTACAACCGTGAAGCTGGCTACCAGGTGGGCATTAATGGCGGCACGCCACAACGGATATTTAACGACTATTTTTTCTCCTTCGACCATAATATTGCAGGCCACCCTACCACTGGCGAAATATTTTTTAACAACACCTGGGAAAGCAGCAATCAGTTACAACGGAAACGTTACAAAGGCCCGTATAACCCCGACATACAATCGTACAACCCCGCCACAAAACAGTACAAACGCTACACCGATTACGAAGGAAAAGATTTTGGCGCTACGCTAGATAGCAAAGGCAATCTCTATTTTATAAGCGACGAAGCCACCGGCGAATACAATCTTTTTACCATTGCCAGTGGCAAAAAATTGGCACTTACCAGTTTTAATACTTCTATAAAAGCGGCACAGGTAAATGCCAATGGCGGCAAAATTGTTTTCCAAAAAGATTACCAATTGTGGTTGTACGATGTGGCGGTTGCCAAAGCCCAGCCGGTGCCGGTTACCATTAGCCGAAACAATATTTTAGGCAAAGACCAGGATTATGATGTTAAAGGAAAAATCACTTCGTTTGATCTTAGCCCCGACGGAAAAAAACTGGCATTTATTAGCCGAGGCGAAATTTTTGTAAGCGATGTGGAAGGAAAAATAGTACAGCAAATACAAAAAGGCAATGCCGAAAGAGCCACCGAAATTATGTGGAAGGCCGATAACAAAACCCTCATTTTTACCCAAACAGTAAATGGGTATCTCAACCTGTTTACCATACGGGCCGATAGTGCCATGGCACCAAAAGAGCTAAGCCGCTTTAGTATGGATCACCGAACACTTACTTACAATAAAAGCCGCACCAAGCTTACTTTTTACAAAGGCAAAAACGAACTCTGCCTCATGGATCTTAAAACCATGGATGTAAAAACCATTGCCAAAGATGAGTTTTGGGGATTAGACAGAGAATCCTACGCTGCCTTTAGCCCCGGCGGCGATTGGATTGTGTACTGTGCTTTCCGCAATTTTGAAGATGATATTTTTTTATACAATGTAAAAGACGATAAGAGTGTAAACCTTACCAATAGTGGCGTTAGCGAAGCTAGCCCGGCCTGGAGCCCCGATGGTAAGTACCTGTATTTTACCACCAACCAAACAAAACCTGCCTATCCTTTCGGTTTGAAAGGTGCACATATTTACCGGATGCCTTTAGAAAAATGGGATGATGCATTTAAGATGGAGAAATACAATGAGCTGTTTAAAAAAGATACTACTAAGAAAAAAGACACTGCCACTACAGTAGATCTAAGTAAACTAATGGAACGTGTAGAACGCATCGGCCCGGCTTTTGGCAGCCAGAATGGCCCCTATGTTTTTCAGAAGGGCGATAAAACAACCGTGGTGTATATAAGCGACCATGCCGAAGGAAACAATGCAATTTGGAAAACGATAATGGAACCATTTATACCCAATAAAACAGAGAAGGTAGGCGATGGTACTTTTTTTAATGTGGTGGAAAATGATGGTAAATATTTCATCATTACAGGGGGCTCTATTGCTAAGCTAAATCTTGAATCGAATAAGATAGAACCCATCCCCATCAGCTTTACTTTCCGCCGCAACCTGCAGGAAGAGTTTGCCCAAATGTTTAACGAAGCCTGGGCCAAAGTGGAAATTAATTTTTATGACGAAAAATTCCACGGCATTAACTGGAAAGCCACAAAAGAAAAATACATGCAGCTGCTGCCAGATATTACTAACAGATTAGATTTGAGTATTTTACTAAACGATATGCTTGGCGAATTAAACAGCAGCCACATGGGCTTTACCTCTACCGGAGATGATACTAAAGTACCTTTTACCAGCCAAACAGTAGAGACCGGAATTATGTGGAACAAAGCGGAGCCGTACAAAGTAAGCCGCATTGTAAAACAAAGTGCTGTTGATAAAAAAGGCATCAGCATACAGCCAGGCGATGAGTTATTAAAAGTGAACGGTGAAGCCATTAATACCACCGAAGACCGCAATAAATATTTTACCAAGCCTAGTGCCGATAAAGAATTAAACCTCAGTTTTCGGAGGGCAGATAAAACCGTGTACGATGTGCTGGTGCATACCCAATATTCTCCTATACAAAATACCCTGGCACTAAACCTGTACAGCGAATGAGAAGACCAATGCCAGCAGCAGGTAGATGAGAAAAGCAAGAACCGTATTGGCTACTTTCACATGCGGGATATGGGACAGGAAGAATTAAACAGATTTTTGGTAGATGCCACCCAAGATTTTTATAAGAAAGATGCACTGATACTGGATTTACGCTACAATACAGGCGGCAATGTACACGACGAAGTGCTGAAGTTTTTACAACAGAAAGCTTACCTAAAATGGAAGTACCGTGAAGGTGCATTAACCACGCAAAGTAATTTTGCCCCAAGCGATAAACCAATTGTATTGCTTATAAATGAGCAAAGCCTTAGCGATGCAGAGATGACGGCACAGGGCTTTAAAGCATTAAAACTGGGGAAAATTATAGGTAACGAAACCTACCGCTGGATCATTTTTACCGGTGGTGCAGGCCTAGTAGATGGCAGCTTTGTAAGGTTGCCAAGTTGGGGCTGCTACACATTAGATGGGAAAGACCTGGAAACCAACGGCGTACAGCCCAACATCAAAATCATTAACACCTGGGAAGACAAAATGAATGGCCGGGATCCGCAACTGGATAGAGCAATAGTAGAAATTTTAAAAGACCTGAAATAAGTAAGTTGTATTTACTGGTTGAAACCTTCACCTAGGATAAAATGCCCTGAAAGGGCATGGTCAATAGCCCGGGGCAACGACCCGGGTCAGAAAAAAAAGTAAGTAAATAAAGCCCTGTAGGGGCGAAATAGAATAGGGACGTATAGACGTCATCAAACAAAATAACATGGCAGAAGACCTAACAATAGTAGCCGGCAGCAAAGCCGAAAGCTACCAATCCATAATACCACAAATAAAAGCATTGATAGAAGGCGAACCCGATTTGGTAGCCAACCTCGCCAATACAGTAGCTGCATTAAAAGAACAGTTTGGCTGGTTTTGGGTAGGTTTTTATTTGGTAAAAAATAACGAATTGGTGCTGGCACCTTTTCAGGGGCCGGTAGCTTGTACCCGTATAAGAAAAGGCCGTGGCGTATGCGGCACTAGCTGGGTACAAGCTACAACATTGATAGTACCCGATGTAGAAAAATTTCCCGGCCACATTGCCTGCAGCAGTTTATCAAAGTCAGAAATAGTAGTGCCGGTAATTCGTAATGGTGAAGTAATTGGAGTATTGGATGTAGATGCATCCGAGTACCATCAGTTTGATGAAACAGACCAAAAGTATCTGGAAGAAATTGTAGGGTTTATGGTGTTTTAATTCCCCTTTCTACGCTTTATTTTATTACACATCCTGAGCCAAAAGCACCCCTGCTGTACCACTTTTGGCTCAGGATAAATATAATATCTTGAAAAACGTAGGAATTATAGGTCGTGATGATGAAAACCTTTTACTGGCCGATGTTATAGCGAATTACAAGGCCAACTTGGTAGCCGTTTACGGCCGCAGAAGAATTGGCAAAACATACCTGCTAAAGACCTACCAGAAAAAACAAATTGTGTTCCAGTTTTCGGGGGTTCATAACGTCAGAACTCCATACCCTTCGCAGTTTTGATTGCGTAGTTTTTCTTTTTTTGCCTGCCCCGATTATTTCGGTGGAACCCAGCGAAAGCCGTGCCCTGATGGAGCGACATTGGCGAACGTTGTAAATCCCGTAGCATTA
>JAYUOV010000038.1:0-6506 GCA_043760535.1 Chitinophagaceae bacterium | reverse complement strand
CATCCTAAACCAAACGGAAACCCTTTTCCCAGGCACCACCCTAAGGCTAATTTACAAAAATCACGCAGCTTAATTTACGATAGGTAAGGAGTTCTGAGACTAATAAAACTGCCTGTAACCATAAGGCCGTTTATAATACTGCTGATGGCGGCTATTATCATGTTGCCTTTTTTTTACATTACGTTGTTTCATGTACAAAAGCTTTTTGTACAAATAGAAATGCGGCAAAAACTAAAGCATCAGCAACAAGTAACCCTTCACATTAAAGCAGATAAAATACAATGGCACAAAAAAGGCAAAGAGATAAAAATAGAAGGTTCGCTTTTTGATGTAGAAAGTATTACGTATAAAAGTGGATTGGCTACCATAAAAGGTTTGTACGATAAGAAAGAAAAAGAAATCGATAAGCAGATTGCTAAGGCCTACATCGAACCTCAAAACAACACCTTAAATATTACTCTTGTTAAATTGCTGGGATTTTATTTTATTGCCAATTTACAGGTTTCATTCTTAAGAATTAGTGCATTTCAAAGAAATACCCCTCAATTAGGATGGGTAAAAGCATACAAGCTTCCGGCTAATTATTCATCTGTACCTACCCCGCCACCTTTAGGTAAGTTGCAAGCCATTATTCCCCCATATTAAATTCAGATGGTGGTCAAGTATTCTTGCATCATTCGTATTCCATTTATTTTTCTGCCAAAACTCATCTCTTTCTTAAACCAGGAAATGGAAATGTTGGTTTAATGCCAGTATTGGTTTAATAAGTCCTGTAGTTAAAGGGGTTATCAAACAGTATGGTTATTACATTCAATGCACTTTATTTCCCAAAACATACATTTCAAAACCAAAATGAAAAAAATCATAACTACTGTTATATTTTTATATATAATCATTTGTGCTTTAGCACAAAATAAAAAAGAATTTTCCCCAACAGGCGATTCAACGTCGCTGCCAGATGTACTTATTTCGGCTATTAAATTTCCTGAAAAGAAAAAAAATATAGCCCAAAAAATAGAAGTTATTACCGATACTTACATTAAAAAAACAAATGCTCAAAACAGTGGCGATCTGCTGCAAAGCACCGGTAATATTTTTGTACAAAAAAGCCAGCAGGGCGGCAGCAGCCCCGTTATCCGTGGGTTTGAGGCCAGCCGAATATTACTGGTAGTAGATGGTGTACGTATGAACAATGCCGTGTACCGGAGTGGCCATTTACAAAATGCCATTACAGTAGATCAAAATATGCTGGAACGTGTAGAAGTAATGTATGGCCCTGGTAGTACGCTGCATGGTAGCGATGCACTGGGTGGCGTGGTAGCCTTTAAAACAAAATCGCCTAAGCTTAGTACTAAAAAAGATACGTTACTATTTTCAGGATCTGCAATGAGCCGCTACAGTACCGTAAATCTTGAAAAAACCGGCCATTTGGATATGAACTTTGGTGGTAAAAAAGTAGCTGTTTTGGTAAGCGGCACCTACAGCGACTTTGGCGATATGCGTATGGGTAATAACTACCCCGATAAGTATCCCAACTTTGGCCGGAGGCCGCAATATGTAGCTACCATTAACAATGTAGATTACATAATAAATAATACCAACGACCGCATACAGCGTTACAGCGGCTATAAACAATGGGATATGATGGGCAAAGTATTGTACCAGCAAAACGAAAAAGTAAGCCATGTTTTGAATATACAGACCAGCAACAGCACAAACGTTCCCCGCTACGACCGGTTACAGGATGTTCGTAATGGTGCATTACGCTTTGCCAACTGGTATTACGGGCCTCAAAAACGCAATATGTATGCGTATGAGTTTAGTAACATGGTTAACTCCACCACTTTCTATAAAGCAGGTGCCAGCTATCAGGATATAGAAGAAAGCCGTAACCAACGTGACAGGAATAACCCAAGCCAGCTACACCGTATTGAGAAAATAAAAGTATGGGGTGCCAATGCCGACCTGCGTAAAATTTTTGGCATGCACGAATTAAATTTGGGTGCAGATATGCAGCTCAACGATGTGAAATCTAGAGCTTACACGCAGAATATTAATACTGGAGTTATTGGCAAATTAGATACCCGATACCCCGATGGAAAAAACAAGTTCAACAACTTTGGCATTTATACCCAGCACCTTTGGAAACTGAATGGTGGCAAACTTGTTATTAACGATGGCATCCGGCTACAAAGCACATCACTTAGAAGTTCTCTTGTAGATACCAGTATTCAGTTTCGCCTACCATTTACAGTGCTTAGGCAAAATCCTTTTGGCGTGGCAGGTAATATAGGCGCCATTTACATGCCTAAGCCCGACATCCGGTTTACTGCTGGCATTAGTACCGGTTTTAGGGCACCTAATATTGATGATGTGACAAAAATTTTTGAAAGCAATACCGCCTCCAGACAGTTGATAGTTCCCAATGCCGACCTAAAACCCGAAAAAACAATAACCGCTGAAATAGGGTTTACAAAAGCCTTTGAAGACAAAATAAAAATAGATGTATCTGCCTTTTATACTTGGTTTAATGATGCCATTGCATACGCTCCATATAAATTTAATGGGCAAGATTCGGTGGTATACAATGGCGTAAAAGTGGGCGTAAAAGCCAGCCAGAATGTGGCCAAAGCAAGGCTATATGGCTTTAGCGGCGGCCTTACATTTACGCCAATTACTGCACTCAATGTGTATGGTTTTTTTAACTATACCTATGGCAAATACACACGGCCAAATGGCGTAAAAGTTCCGTTAGATCATATACCGCCTGTGTTTGGTAAAGCGGGCATCAGTTACAATAAAAAGCAATTTTCTACAGAAATATTTGCCATGTATAATGGCTGGAAAAGAATTGCCGATTACAACCCCGATGGCGAAGACAATCAGCAATATGCTACTGTAGATGGTGTGCCAAGCTGGGTTACACTTAACTGGCGTGGTCAGTACGACGTAAGTAAAAGGTTGACAGTGCAACTGGCAGTAGAAAACATAACCGACCGCAACTACCGTGTATTTGCATCGGGCTTTTCAGCTCCTGGGCTTAACTTTTTATTGAGCTTAAGGGCATACTGGTAACTTTTATTAAGATCAATAATCTGAAAGGTTCCGCCTTTTAGCCAGGGCTTTTTTTAGGAATGGATCCACACGTTACAATTGAGCAGCCTTTAGTAATAAAGTATTGTTAATGGCCGTTATTATCTTGAGAAATAATCTCTTTTACCAGAGGTTGTTAATAATTTGCCCCCAATACTAATTGTTTCATTCAAAAAAATATTTTGTAACAAAACAATTCAATTGCATCAATGCAGCATTTATTAATGGTAAATGTCTATATTGGTGTAGTTGTTTTATCCGACTACTATGACAGAAGACCTGATGATAACTGGATGTTTACAAAAAGATCCTGCTGCACAACGTGAAATGTACAGCAGGTTTGCACCGAAAATGCTTTCGGTATGCTACCGTTTTGGACAAAATCGTGAAGATGCCGAGGATATGATGCAGGAAGGGTTTATAAAAGTATTTACCCAAATACATTCCTTTCAAAACAGAGGTGCTTTTGAAGGTTGGGTTCGCAGAATTATGGTACACACCTGCATTAACATTCTTAAAAAGAACAAGAAGTTTAATGAAAGTGTGGATATAGAACATGCAGCGGAAGCTGCTGTAAGAGAGTCGGTGCCAGGTATAATGCAGGCGAAGCAGGTGGTAGAATGTATAAGACTGCTGCCAATGGGTTACAGAACCGTACTTAACCTTTATGCAATAGAAGGCTATAGCCATAGGGAAATTTCGAACGTATTAGATATAGAAGAAAGCACCAGCAGAAGCCAGTACACCAGAGCTAAAAATATGCTAGAACAGATTTTAATAAAGAAACACATAATAGAAAAACCAGAGGCGATGCCTGGCTGGCTGGCAACTACCAGTTAAATAAAAAGCATCCGCAAATAAATACCAGGAATTTATTCCACTACTGCCATGATTGATGAGAATAACATAGATGACTTTGAACAGTTTTTAAGAAACCAGGCTGATAAACATCGGATGTACCCGAGTGATCAGATTTGGCGTAATATAAACCAACAACTACACGGTAAAAGCCGGTGGCCTGCATTAACCTTTGCTGCAATTCTTACAGGTACGCTGCTTACAGCTGGGCTAATTTTTTTGCACCCCGAAAAAAATTTGTTTAAATTACCATCTGTAGCAGCAACTGAGCCTACGGTTGTTAATCCAATAGCTGCAACTGAGAAAAACCTTCAAAAGCCAGCAACAGTAAATATTATACCCCTGCAGCCAGTTAACGAGAAAACGGCAATCTATACATTTAATACTCCGGCATTCGTAGCGCCTGTTGGCAATTTTGCTTATGGCAGCTCTACTATTGTTACAATAGAAGCAGTAAATACACCAATACTAACTGGGCCTTTAAAAAATGAAAATATTAGTGCCGCTCTTGTAAGCACAAACCTGACTGAAATTGATAAAAATGTGCAACTGTATGAAGAGCCGAGACCAGCATCTGCTACAACCATAAATAGCGAAATGGTTGCTGCTAACGGTATTATTGATAATGATGAAGAAACTAAAACCGAAAATGAGGCCGCTACCCATATCTTCGATAATGGCGCTACAAGCAACGGAAATGACATTGGCAATGAATTGCCTGAATATCTTTTAACCCGATTAAAAGCCATTGGCATTAAGAAAATAGCCAAACGGTTTTCAATAAATATTTACGGTGGCTCCAACATAAGCTACCGCAGGCTTTCTGAATCGGCATCTTACGATTATCATTTTCCTTATAATGCAGCTATTACTGCCGACCCACGAAAAAATTTAAATAATCTAGTAAGCCAGCGGGCTGCTATTGGTTTTGAATTTGGTACTGCAATAGCTTATGCAATAACCGATAGGGTTAAAATAAAAGCTGGATTACAGTTTAATCTGAGACAATACAATATTGATGCATACAAAGCAGGATTAGAACAAGCAGTATTGTTGATTAATAACAGTGCTACTTTAACCACCGATTCTGTTTTGGTATATAGTTCCATCAGAAATTCGGATGGTGGCAAGCCAATTACCCTCCAAAACCGGTATTTCCAAATAGGATTACCTGTAGGTATAGATTGGACATTTGCCGAAGGCCGTAAAGTTAACTTTAGCCTTGGAGCCTCATTACAGCCTACCTATCAGCTAAATACTAACATCTACATGATTACAAGCGATTACAAAAGCTATGTACAACAACCCGATATGGTGCGCCGCTGGAACCTAAATGCAGGTGTGGAAGCCATGGCTAATTTTAATGCTGGCGGTTTAAAATGGCAGGTTGGGCCACAATTCAGATATCAAATGAGCCCTACCCAGGCTAAAAGCTTTTCAGTACACGAACACCTGATAGACTACGGAGTAAAAGTTGGCATTATAAAACAGTTGAAATAAACATCGCTTTCTAAAAAATAGTTACAGAATCCTGTGGAGATAACCGCAGGCAGTGGTGACGCATTTAAATTTATTCGGTACCGGTTAAGATTTCTGCGAGGTAGTCATTATCCCATGCGACTATTAAATCTTTTTCGCTTGATGCTGATTTTGGTTCCTCCACCATCCTTTTTATCTTTTTAATGATTTTTCATGGGATTTAGTACCGATTTAGTTATTAAAGAAAAATTCTGGGCACTTTCACCCGTTCTTTTTTTGCTAACATCTTCACGAAATGCCACATCTAAACACCAGTGAAGCTTATTTTCAATGCCCCAATGACTGCGGATATAATCGTTGAATTGTTAGGCTGTTGCTTTTTTACTGCTGATATAGAATCGTTCTGACAGTTCTTCTTTGCCACTCTTTTTGTCAATACGTTTGCAGCATACCAATATAATACAGTAAAGCTTTTTCCAATCCTGTAGCTTACATATCCAGTCTAAATCTTTAATTACATGAGTGGTACGTGTTTCAATCCTGCCATGATTCAATTCCGCTATGCTCGTATAGGTATCCGCTATGCGTCCATGATTAAATGCTTCATGCAAATCATCTTCCAATACACCTGATTCCCCTTTACGGCTAAAATATAATCGGACCTACCTGCTACAATCTTTTCCGCTATATCTTTCTGAGAACCCATTGCATCAATGGTAATAGTGGATTCTTCAATAAACAATATTTCTAACAGTGCTGGTATAGCGGTGATTTCATTGCTTTTATCATACACCTTTTGCTGGCCTAATACCATATTGCTGCTGTTGCACCAGGCACTCACCATGTAAATGAAACTATCCCCATCACCTTTACGGCTGCCCCGAAGACATTTGCCGTCAATATTGATTACACGGCCCAAGGCTACATTGGCTGATGCTGATACCCATTCGCTAAAACATTTTTCAAGAGCAACAGTGTCTGCCATCGCATAAAAACGGTTAAATGTATCATGGGAGGGGATAACGCCTGGCAGTTCTAAAAATGTACTTAATCATTCTTGTTTCCTTTTACCAAAC
>JAYUOV010000037.1:0-19980 GCA_043760535.1 Chitinophagaceae bacterium | reverse complement strand
ATAGCAAACTGTACACCAAAAGCACCGCCGCATTACGGGTAGCAAAGTGCTTAAGTGGCGGCTGGCCTTTACTTTATGGCTTTATTGTTATACCGCCATTTATCCGCAATGCGGTGTATAATTGGGTGGCCAAAAACCGGTACAAATGGTTTGGTAAACAAGAAAGATGCTGGCTACCTACGCCAGAACTGAAGGCGAGGTTTATGAATTAGTTTTAAAAATGAAAAAGGTTTTCTAGAATCATTTTCATGGGTTTATGTAGTAGTAAAATATTGATACAGATGGTTATACACGCCCAATCCACACAATATAGAATTATGGTTTTTTAATAAAATAAATAGGTAAAACTTCGAGCCCACAACTCAAAAAGGTAATTTTTTAACGCTCCTACTATTGCCAAAATGATGGGTACACCCTGGTTTTGAGCGTTAAAAACAAAGCTACATATAAGTACAAAATCTTCGGCACCTTGCTGGCTTCCAAAGCAGCTTGAGATTTTAAGGCGGGTACAATGTTCAATACAAATAAAAATAACTTAATTGTACTAGAACAGTTTTGATTAAGTAAATTTAATTCTTTTGAAATGCCGTGTGTAAGAATGATATATGTAAATATCTTCCATTTGTTGTTGTTTACAAAAGGGTTATTAACTACCGCCCATTGGGGCAATTGCAATAACCACAGAACTCCTAACCCCGTAAACTGAAACCGCCTGTTATTTGCAATCTAAATACCTGATAGTAGCAGCCTCATCCGGCCTTTGGCCACCTTCTCCTACAGAGAAGGGAAGCGGAACAAGGGTATGTTGTTGAACGGAGCGTCGTAATGCTACGGGATTTACAACGTTCGCCAATGTCGCTCCATTAGGGCACGGCTTTCGCTGGGTTCCACCGAAATAATCCACCGATATTCATAGGGGCAGGCAAAAAAAGAAAAACTACGCAATCAAAACTGCGAAGGGTAAGGAGTTACGAAATTTTATATTCGTTTAGCCCCAAATTGCCACTACAGAATTGCTGGTGCTGATTACTCCAACGTCCAGCATCACTATTGGTATTAACAATGTTAGCAGCAATCAAGTTTTATTTATCATGGTGTTTGCTATTTTTATAATGCTCTTTCAGTATGTCAATTCCATAGTCTCCATTAAAATCTCGCCAAACAGTATGAACATGATTAGCATTGTTCTGAGTATTGTCTAGCTCAATTAAAAACGTTTTGCCTTGAATTCTGTAGTAATGAGGCTCACCTGATTTTGTGCTTCCTGCCCATCCAAAACTTATTTTATTAAAATCTTCTGATACAATTCTTTTCATTCTAAGCTGCGCAATTTTGGTTGGCATATTAGAGAGATAAATTACTATGAGTTGATTTAAAACATGCTTTTGTTCAAAAGTCATGTCTTTTGCAATAATTCCAACTGTATCAAAAGGAACAACTTTTTGGGAAATTTTAGTTACGATATCTGCAAATGCTTCAAGTTTAAATATTGCCTTCAATTTCTGTTCTTGTGTAAATGAGTTTACCAGTTTAAATCCAAGATCTTCTTCGTACTTAAATATGTTTTTTTCTTTGCCTTCACCTTTAGTTCTAACAGCAGGATACACTCCAAAAAAGAAGGGAGCAAATGCCAATTGATTATTTACAATTGTATAATTTAATGCAAGGTGGTGCCCACCAAATTTCCAACCCCAGGTTTTATCTTTCCCAGGATTGCCATAGAAGGCTACAAAATAATTCTCAGGAATTCTACCTTTACTATTCGGCTCTAGTTCTTTTAATAAATACTCAGTATTCATAATGTCCTGAGATCTTGTGTAACCATTGCTGCTTAAATAAGTTTTTAGTAACTTATAAATATTTTGTTTTTGGATGCTGTTTAACTCTCTTATAGCAATCCCTTGCCTGGGAATACTAGAAGCAGGAACATAATGCCAATCATAGCGGGTCATCGTATCAAAAGGGAACACTGTTTTGCTTTTTTGCACACTATCTAAAGAGTGAATAAACGAACTAGCTATTGATGAACCGGTACCGTTATTCTGCGATGAAGCACAAAGGGGCAAGAAAAGCAGAGAATAAAATAGTCTCATAATAAAATTTAATGATGGTTATGGTTGCAGCTAACAAGTTATTTGGAAACGTTATAATGCCGTAGCACTTTTTTAATGAACCATCTACACAAACAACAAGAATCTTTTTCAATTATTTAGGCAGGGCATTCACGATTCTACGCTACTTTTTACAAAAAAAATTTCATTTTCACTGTTGCGGCTTTTCCTCATTTTTTCCAATAACACCCTCTAACAAAGAGGTTACCACAGATACAATTAGCCCAAACAGTAATGCCGTAAACCAACCGTCAACATTAAAGCCCGGCACCAAATCGGCCACCCACTTTACAATTAAAATATTAATAACCAACAGAAATAAGCCAAGGGTAAGAATAGTGATAGGGATGGTAAGTATTATAAACAAAGGTTTGATGAAAGTATTAAACAAACCAAGTACCAATGCAACTAACAAAGCCGTAGCAGGATCTTTTACAATTACACCTGTAAGCAAGTACGATGCCAGCAATACCCCTAATGTAGTAAGCAGTGCTTTAGAAAAAAATTTTACCATATAAAAAAATATTAAATTTTTAACAAGGCTAAGCCACAAATAACTAGCGGCTGGCATATACTTTTTTGCCAGCCACAAAGGTTTTTAAAACTTTTGTATCTAAAATTTCATGGTCTCCGCATGTTAATAGATCCTTGTCCAGCATAACAAAATCAGCCAATTTGCCGGTTTCTATGCTGCCTTTTAGCTGTTCTTCAAATGCAGCTTTTGCGGCCCATATTGTCATTCCACGGATGGCTTCTTGCCTGCTTAAAGCATTTTCTGTTTGAAAACCTTTGGTGGGAAAACCTTTAGAATCTTTACGCACTACTGCCGCCAAAAATGTTTTAAAAGTGCTAATGTCTTCTACCGGAAAATCGGTACCCAATGGCAGCCAGCCATTTTGCAGCAGCAGTTTTTTGTACGCATAAGCTCCTTTAACTCTTGCCGCACCAACCCTGTCGGTAGCCCAATACATATCGCTGGTAGCATGGGTGGGCTGCACACTCGGTATTATTTGCGAAGCACCAAATAAATTAAAATCATCAGGGTTAAGCACCTGGGCATGTTCTATTCGCCACCGCAGGCCAGGCTTTCCTTGCAGCGCCTTGGTGTAAATATTTAAAATGGTGCGGTTGGCACTGTCTCCTATAGCATGGGTACATGCCTGAAACCCCTTGGCTGCAATAATAGGGAGGATGCTATCGTAGTAGCTTTTTGGTTTTAAAAGAAACCCCGAGTGGCCGGGCTGATCTGCATAGGGCTGCAGCAGGCAGGCGCCCCGGCTACCCAAAGCACCATCGGCATACAGCTTAAACCCATTTACTGTAAGCTGGTTGGTTTGTATTTTGCCTTTGGCAAAAAGGTATTCGTAATTCTCTTTTTTATCGCTCAGCATTATGTACATCCGCATGTTAAGTTTGCCTTCTTTGTATAGCTTTTCTACTAAATCCACATCCTTAAAATTGAGCCCACAATCCTGTACACTAGTAAGGCCGGTGGCAAAGCATTTCGCCTCGGCATCCTGTAAATATTTTGTGCGGTCTTCGTTTGTAGAGCCTGGAATTTTCAGATCTATCAGGTCGGTTGCATTATCAATTAATACGCCTGTAAGCTTTCCGTTTATGGTTACTATCTCGCCACCAATAAGGGTTTGGCCGGGTTTTATACCTGCCAGCTCTATAGCTTTTTGGTTAGCTATTACTGCGTGGCCATCCACCCTACTTAAGCTTACCGGCCTATCGGCAAAAAGGCTGTTGAGCGAATCGTTTACCGGAAAATTTCTGTTGTCCCAATCATTCTGATCCCAGCCACGGCCAATGAGCCAGCCAGAGGGATGCTTTATAGCAAAGGCTTTTAGCCGTTCTACTATTTCGTTCCAGCTAGTAGTGCCGGTAAGGTCGCATTCCTGTAGGCCTTTGCCGAGTGCTAAAAAATGGCAATGTGCATCTATAAAACCTGGGTAAATACTTTTACCTCCGGCATCTAGTTTTTCCGTTGTTTCAAAAGCATTCAGTATAAAATCTGTTTTGCCAACGGCTATTATTTTGCCATCTTTTATGGCCATAGCCTCAGCTATACTAAAGCTGGAATCTACCGTGTATATGGTGGCATTGTACACCAGCAAATCGGCTTTTTGTTGGGTATTACAGGAGCAAAGCAGGCATACTGCTATTAAGGAAACGAACATTTTGAATGGACTCATAACAGGGTTGTTATAATAATATATTAAAAATAAAAGTAGCTATTTCTTTTTAATGAAGCGGTAATTCTCATTTCAGCGACCCTAACAAAAATCGTACTTCTTCCAATATTTTTTGGCGGTCTGCATTGTACCTAACTGGCGAATAAATAGCGGCATCACATTCATCTATAATGCTGCTAAGCTGCTGCAGCACATTCATATCATTACCTCTTTGCTGCAAAGTAAGCAGCAGGGCAGTGTTGTTAGCCGATTGGGTACCTACTGCCACGTTAAGTGCCAGATGTATATCATTTTTTAGAGACTGATAAAAGACTGTATGATCGGGCATCCACAGGGCAGCATCGGACTGTAAGAGGGGTATTTTTTTTGTATCCCTTTCTTCGGTAGCGGCTGGTATCTGTGCTTCGCTATTTGTGGCCGCTATAAATTCTGGCATATACTTTTTGTTATCCTCTTGTGGTGTGGTATTGGCGGGCTGCACCGATAGTGCCGTTTCTGCATCAGGCTGTTGCCTTGTTTCGTTCATCATTCTTTCCCATGCTTCGTCCTGGTCTTCTAGTTCATCATGCTGCTGTTTTCGTTTTTTACGTATTATAAAAGATAAAAATACGAACAGCGCCAGAACCAAAGCCAATATGGGCAGCACATACTGAGCAAAGGCCACAAACGTTAGCGGCCAGTTTACACCTGCCTCATTCAGGTCTTGTTTTGGCCTTTTGCTTTCTTTAGCTACCGACATTATAATGGGTTGGGTAGCAATGGTTTTGTATGCCTTTGCAGCAATATCAAAATACGAAAACTGAACTGCCGGAATGGTAACCTGCCCAGGTTGGTGGCATAAAAAAACATACTCAAATGTTTTATCGCCACTAATGGGCATTATCGATTTCATTAGGTTTTCTTTTTCGACAGGTTCGTAAGCTTCTAAGCCCTGCGGCCACTGTACAGCCAAGGGTTGCACCATCGAAAAATTACCGCTTCCCCTTACAGAAACTTGAAGCGTAACGGCATCGTCTTTTCCCGTTTGAGTAGTGTTGGTAATAGCGTTAATTGAAAAATCGCCTACAGCCCCTTTAAAATCGGCAGGTCTGTTTTCGGTGGGCAATGGCAGTACCGTAATATTAACAGCCCCACTTTTAAGCAGGTACTGCGTACTAAGATAATTGTCGTTGTTATATGGGTCAAAATTGCCCGAAGCGGCAGCCTCATATTTTACAAATCGCATTTTACATTCCAGTTCCACTGGGTCTAGGGTAAGGTTACCATTTTGTAGTGGGTACAGCTGTACTTTTCTAATGGTAAATACTTTAAATTTTTTTCCATTCAGCATTTCGTAACTGTACTCCTGGCTAGGCACTGCCATATCAAACGTGCTAAAACCGCTGAAAGAGGGGCGTTTAGAAAAAACCACTTCTACCTCTACTCTTGCATACAACTTGTAGGTAGCCATTATGGGTTCGCCTTCGTAGCAGCTGTTTTTGCTGGTGACTACCTTAAGCAACAGTACCTGATTGATCTTCTTGTTCAGGTCTTCGCCGGCCCTTATGTACGGTGCGTCGTCAAATTTGTTTTCGGCTGGTTGGGCCTGGCTTTGTTGTTCAAAAACCGGATCGTGAAACAGGCTGCTAAAAGGGTCGGTATTGTTATTTTGCGGAGCCTGCTCTGCCACATCTTTGTTAACTACTTCCACAATAGCACTGTTGCTGTTCATTAGCTTACCATCCACTGTTGCCCTGGCACCTTCTATAGTAAGCTTGCCGGTTTTTTTGGGTTTTAAAAAATAGGAGATAGAGGTACGTCGGGTAACCGTACCATTTACACTGCTGGAATAGCTGCTATTGTTAGGGCCGCTCACAATAGCCCAATCTTTTAATGCTGGTGGTTCAAAAGCTTCTAAGCGGCTGCCACCGCCAATTTCGTAACTCACCTGTGCATATTGGTTAAGGCCCATCTTGCCGGCCGTAACGTTGGTAGTAAATGTTTGGGCTAAAATAGAAAAGGCAGAAAAAAGATAGCAGCAGCCAAACAAAAAGCCAGCCCGGTAAATCTGTTTCCAGTAGTGATTATTAAAATATTGTTTATCGGTTTTCATAATGCTGGTAACTAAATGGTAGAAAAGGACTCGTAAAATGATGGTTGCAAATGTAATAGAACTACCCTTCTATGGTTGTTTGCTTAGGGTTAAAAATTTATACTCGCATAATATGGCAAAGGTTTTTTGCCCCTTTGGCTAAGAGCAGGCCTGGTAGTATTAAGGCCTTTAAAGGGCAAAATAGTCATTAGGACTTCATTTGTAAAAAAGTCAATTTTCATGGCTAAAAATGAACCATCTGCTATAAATCCAATCACAAATCAAAAATTATAGCGTTGCAAAGCATCATATACTCGCTATTTTTTCAGAACAAACATTTTACCTTTAGCCAACGTAACTACTATTATGACCATTGATAATAAATTTCTGCTAATTCGTAACCATAACATTTTTGCCTGCATGACAGATGAGGAATATGAAGAAATGAACATTATTCATCATTTTATTGAAGCACCCAAAGGAGAATACATCTACTTCGACAGTCATTTTAGTAACAAACTGTACTTTGTAAAAGGCGGTAGTATAAAGATTGGTTATTACGACGACGAAGGAAAAGAGGTGGTAAAAGAAATAATAAGGCAGGGCGAAACCTTTGGCCAGATAACACTAGAAAGGAATAACCTGAACGGCGAATTTGCCAAAGCCCATAAAGGCGATGTAAGCCTTTGTGCCTTTAATATAGCCGACTTTGAAAAACTGCTAAAAAAGAAGCCCGATGTGGCTTTACGCTTTACCCGACAAATAGGCCATCAATTAAAAAATGTAGAAAACAGGTTGGTAAATGTGCTTAATAAAGACGTACGTACTAGGCTAGTTAATTTTTTACTTTACCTGGTAAAAGAAAACATTGCCGATAATACGGCTGAAGGATTCTGCATTCCCAACCACCTTACACATGAAGATATAGCCGGCCTGATAGGCAGCAGCAGGCAAACGGTTACCACTGTTTTAAACGAGCTGGCTGCTCAGGGATTGATTTCTTTCAGCCGCCAAAAAATCTGCTTCCTTAATATTAAAGAATTAAAAAAGTATTTAACTGTCGGGTAGCCGACTGTGGGGGCTTGCGTAGCATTTTACATTTGATGAAACAAAAACATGATGAAAGTAAAAACAATCCTTACCGTTCTTTGTCTGGCAATATGCGGTGCCTTGTTGGCACAGGATAATATTGCACAGAGACAGGAACAGTACAATCTTAAAAACAACACTGCACTTAAAGGCTACGACCCTGTGGCATACATACTTTTAGGCAAGGCATTAAAAGGCAACAAAGACCTGGGCGGTGTTACCTACAATGGCGTTACTTACTACTTCGCTTTTAAAAGCACCAAAGATATTTTTAATATGGCACCGGCCAAATACGAACCTACCTATGGTGGCTGGTGTGCTTATGCTATGGGCAAAAGGGGCGAAAAGGTTTCTATAGATCCGGAAGCTTTTAAAGTAGTAAATGGCAAAGTGTATTTGTTTTATGGCCAAAGCCAAGTAACCGACTGGAATAAAGAAGAAGCTGTTTTAAAAACAAAAGCCGATCAGTACTGGCGCATTTTTTTCACTAATAATAAAACAAATCAGTAATGAAAAAATTATCTTTTTTTACCATTATCTTTTCTTTGGCTACCAGCATTTTTTTTTCATCTTGTAAAAAAAACAATGTGCCTTCATTTGCCAACGAAAACCTTGTAACTGACAGTGTGTTATTTAAAACAACCCTTATTGGTGGTGAATTTGGAGACATATCCAGAGGCAATGTATCGTTAGAAAAGTTATCAGGTAAAAAGTACCTGGTGTTTAAAAACTTTACCAGCAGCAACGGACCAGCCGTGCATGTGTACCTCTCTAAAACCATTGGTAACAATGCTAAACCAGCTACAGAATTTATAGATCTAGGCCTGCTAAAAGCAACCAACGGAACGTTCAATTATGAAATTACAACCAACCCAGACATTAGTGTTTATAAGTATGTATTGGTTTGGTGCCAGCAATTCAGTATTCAATTTGGCTACGGCGAATTGGTAAAATAAAATAAAAAAAACAGCCACTTTAAAACACCCCTAACGAAAAAAATTATGAGCAGGAAATCCATTTTCAACTGGTTACTACGGTTGGTAGCTGCTGTTATTATGCTCCAAACATTGTACTTTAAATTTACCGCACAAGAAGAATCGGTTTACATTTTTTCTACCCTTGGCTTGGAGCCATGGGGCCGTATTGGTACAGGCATAGCGGAACTTATAGCCTCCATTTTTATCCTTATTCCACGCACCACAGCATTGGGTGCAGTAATGGGTATGGGCATTATGGCTGGTGCTATTTTTAGCCATGTTTTTAAACTGGGCATTGTAGTAATAAAAGATGGAGGCCAGCTTTTTACCTATGCACTTCTGGTTTTTATTAGCTGTGCTATACTTACCATTATTTTCAAAAATCAACTATTACAACTTATTAAAAACAAATACCTAAATCTAGCTATATGATAAAGCAATTTACTGTACTCCTCATCGTTTTAGTAAAAGCTATAGGTACACAAGCCCAACAAAAAGAGGCCCCCGCTGTTAATCAGTTTGTAGATGTTACTACAGCAATAGGCTCCGGGCAGGCGTCCGTTGCTTTGGCTTACGTGCATAACTGGAAATTATTTAAAAAGCAAAAATGGGAGGCAGGCGTAGGGGCCAGGTTTACAGCTTACTCTGGTAGCAACAAATACTACCGTACTGCACCCGCCAAACTTACAAGTGGCAAATCTGGCCCTGCTGTGTTATTTGCAGATGATATAGTACAAAATCTGGATTCGGTTCTTTTTCAAAAGGCACAAATAAATGCATTGAATATTTCGGTAAATATAGGCTACCATTTTTCGCCCAAATTTTCGCTTGGATTTAATATAGATGCCATTGGGTTTTCGTTTGGTGGCAGTAAAAATGGTACGTATGTAAATGGCACTACCGCCAAAGCCACCACGGCTAAGCCCACTACATTTAACCTGTTGCTTGTAAGCGACAATGATCTGGGATCGCTTAATTCGGAGCTGTTTGCAAAGTACAGCTTCAATAAAAAATGGAGTGCAAAGGCAGGACTTGGTTTTTGGTTTGCCGAATATAAAACGGCAACAGAAGTACAAACCACCCCAGACGGACAAAAGAACGACCGGTTTCGAAATAAGGTTTCTGCAGTGGCCTTTGGGGTGGCGTACCAGCTTTAATCGAATAATTTACTAAATCCATCTACGTATATTTTATATTGTGTTACGCTTTAAACCACGAGTAGTATATGCGTTATATCATTGTAGGCTATTTAGCCAGTAAGATGTGCCTTAAATTGTAGCAATCATATTTAAGACAAATGGCCTAATTACACTCCATGCACCTTTTTATCCATTATTGGCCAAAACCCATTAATAAAAAGTTCAACCATGTATATGAAAAAATATTTTATCTTTATAAGCACCCTACTGGCAGCGATATGTACCAATGGGCAGCAAACCCTTACACCAGTAGATGCCGGGAGTAAAATTCAGTTTACCATCAAAAATTTTGGGTTTAATACTGGGGGTAATTTTACAGGGTTAAAGGGCAGTATTGTGTATAACCCAGCTAATATTGGTGCAACTGTTTTTAATGTAACAGTAGATGCATCCACTATAAATACCGATAATAAAAAACGGGACGACCACTTGCGTAAAGAGGAGTATTTTAACGCAGTTAGATTTCCGGTTTTGAATTTTAAAAGTTCGAAAGTGAGTAGCAGCGACAATGGCATGTATGTAGTAGAAGGTACTATTACTATTAAAGGGGTTACTAAACCACTTTCTTTTCTGTTTAAAATAACAGCATTAAGTATTGGATATTTATTTCAAGGTACTTTTGAGTTAAACAGAAGAGACTTTGGTGTGGGTGGCAGTAGTGCTGTTTTAAGTGATAAACTCAAAGCAACCTTATCTGTTTTTGCAAAATAATTTTAATACAAATATTTAGGAGAGTTTATGCTTTTACAAAAATCCGTACAAAATGTCTTTGATCAGCTTTGCGAAGTGCTACAGCAATTATCATGTGAGCAATACCTTCAACCATCTGCTGTATTAAATGGTGCCACAATAGGCCAGCATGTACGCCATACGATAGCGCTTTTTCAATGCCTGCTTGCAGGATACGAACAAGGAACGGTGAATTACGAAAACAGAAACAGGGACATTGCCATAGAAACCAACAGGCTGCTTGCATACGATTTACTAAGAGCCATTTCTAGCAATCTTCATTTAAAAAATAAGCGGCTTATGCTACGCTCTTGTTACGATGGGGAGCAACAAGAAATGCTTACGGTAGAAACTAATTTTTACCGAGAGGTGGTTTACAATCTAGAACATACCATCCACCACATGGCGCTAATCCGCATTGGGATACAGGATATTAGTACACTTACTTTAAATGAAAGTTTTGGTGTGGCATCGTCTACCATTCAATATAGAAAAGCATGTGCACAGTAACGTATATACCCATGGGTAAGGGGTTTTGCCTAAGCAGTAATAGAGACGAACGGCATACCAGAAAGCAAGCTCAAAAGCCAGCAATATATGAAACAAATGGCACCAAACTGTTGTTCCCAAAAGATGCTACCGCAGCTGGCACCTGGATAGCTGTAAAAGAAAATGGCAGTGCCGTTTGCCTGCTTAATGGTGCTTTTGAAGCCCATATTCCGCAGCCGCCTTACCGCCGCAGTAGGGGCCTTGTGGTGCTAGATATTGTATCGGAAAACAATATGATGGATGCATTTCAGAACGCCGATTTGTATATGGTAGAACCATTTACAATGATAATAGCTGCGCACCATAGTTTGTACGAATGCCGGTGGGATGGGTCTCAAAAATTTGTGATGCAGCTCAGCCAAAATCAGCCGCATATCTGGTCTTCTTCCACGCTGTATCCTTTGGCCACAAGGCTGCAGCGAAAGCAATGGTTTGATGTGTGGCAAAGCAATTTGCTACACCCAACGCTTTCAGATATTTTTAATTTTCATGTACAAACCGGCGATGGAGATATACAAAACGATCTGGTAATGAACCGGAAAAATGAAGTGTTTACTGTAAGTATTACCAGCATAGTTGTAGATGGCACTGCTATAAATATGCAATATTTCGACCTTAAGAAAAATGACATCACCAATATTGCCTTTGAGCAAAACCTGCAAACTTTCTAATAAGAAAAAAAGAGGCGGCTTTCTCCATTATCCGTTTTTTATAAGGCTGCTACATTGGGAGTATTGGCATACCTATGCTATTTACGCTCCTATTATTGGGTATTGGTTATGGCTCTGTGTTAAAGCCCGTTCTCTTCATTTTTTTTCGGCCAGTAATCCTTCTATTGAGTATGGCGGCCTAACCATGGAATCGAAATATGACATTTACAAAATGATTTCCGCCTCTATTCAGCCAAAAACAATGCTTGTTTTACCGGGCGAAACAGCGGTGCATATAAAGGCTGCTTTTGTAAATGCTGGCTTTTCTTATCCTGTTTTTGCCAAACCAGATATTGGTGGTAAAGGTCTTGCAGTAAAAAAAATTATGGATGAAGCTTCATTAATAAACTACCTACAAAGGTTTAAGGTAAAAATGCTGGTTCAGGAAACCATTTCTTATAAAGAAGAAGCAGGTATTTTCTATTACAGATTTCCGGGAGAAACTACTGGCAAAATTTCGGGTATTGTAATGAAGGATTACCTAACAGTTACCGGCAATGGCACAGCTACCATTTACGAATTGCTGCAACAAAACGACCGGTATATTTTACAAATACCCGCCCTTAAACAAATGCTGGGTGTGGATATTTTACAAGTGCTAAAAGCCGGTGAGCAAAGCGTATTGGTGCCGGTGGGCAATCATGCAAGAGGCTCTAAATTTATAGATGCAACTGAGCTGGCAGACGAAGCCTTGCAAAAAACCATTGATAGTATTTGCAAGCAAATACCGGGATTTTACTTTGGCCGTATGGATATTAAATTTAACACCATGGAAGAACTGCGGCAAGGAAAAAATTTCAGCATCATAGAATTAAACGGTGCTGGCAGCGAACCCACACACATTTACGACCCCGCCCATTCTATTTTTTTTGCTTGGAAGGAAATTATCCGCCATTGGAAGATTATGTACAAGGTTAGTACGCTTAACCATCAGTTGGGCATCCCCTACCTAAGCCACAAAGCAGGTAAAAAAATGTTTAGCGATGAGAAGGCATATTTTAAATATATGAATGGTGTGCTGGGGGAAGCAAGGGGTTAGGTTATTGGGGATTGGGTTATTAGGGATTGGGAGTTAGTAAGGTGATGCTTTTCATTTTTTTTGTGCTGCTTTTGGTATTGTGATGGGTATATGTTATGCCGTACTTGTGTTTATGGATTTTTAACAAGCCTTGCGTCTTAGCCATAAACTATTTATTATGGCAGAAATAACAATGGGCAACAAGCCGCAAAAAAGCAAACGTAAAATCCAATCCACCCGTGTGGACCTAACACCCATGGTGGATCTTGGGTTCTTACTTATTACATTTTTTGTATTTACCACATCGCTAGCACAGGCTAAGGCCATGAAGCTGATATTACCCAAAGATTGCCCGGAATGTATTCCGCCCAAAGCACCCGAAACTGGTGCCCTTACTGTAATAGCCGATGAAAAAAAAGTATGGTATTATGTGGGAAAACTGGAAGACGCCATACTAAAAGAAACTTTTAAAACGGCAGCTTACGATGGTGCTAATAGTATCCGAAATGTAATGCTGAATTTGAGAGCCAAACTGATAAAAGCCAATGGCAACGATAAAAAAATGGTGGTGATGATAAAAGCGCTGCCCAATAGCCATCTTAAAAACACTATCGATATTCTGGACGAGTTAACAATAAACATGGTACACACTTCTGCCATGATAGACCTTATCAAAGAGGAGGCGGATTTTATAGCCAATCATCAATAAGCCGGGCTAAGAGCTTCCGAAACCTTTAGTGTTAATGCAGCGTTTTTAAAAAATGCCCTGTCAATAAATAACGTAGTACGAATTTTGCATTTACACCTTGTTTTACAATACACGCACCACTCAAAAAAAAAGGAGCAGCAATGTTAGTTCACAGCCTTCAACCAACAATAGTACAGCAGGAAAGCTTTCTCAGCGTAATGGCTGATGGTGCTGGATGGCTTATTATTAAAGTACTGGACGTACAAGGCCGTATGGCCAAATCCTTAAATACGATGATAGAAGCCGGGTTGCAACAATTTCCAATAGACCTGCACGACTTACCAACGGGCAATTATGTACTCAATGCATTTGATGGTGACGCGTTTTTAAAAAGTTTTCGCTTTGTAAAAAAGTAATTTTTTTAATATAATGGCCTTTAACGGTATTACTTGTTTAAAATGGTTTCTGCATCAGAAGCCATTTTTTTTGCTCCAGACTTTGCTATTAATGCTTCTGCCTGGCCATTTTGTAGTACTGCTGTAAAAGGCATTTGGGTTAGCAGGTTGTCAATAGCATCTCGGTTATACAATCCTTTTTTATACCATTTATCGTAATAAGTAAGCAGCACCCGAAAAGCTTCTTTCATCTCTCCTTCTATTAAGTGGTTGATAGCTGTTTTAGCTTCTAGCCCCCCTAATCTTTTCTTTATGCGGATGATGGCATTTACAAACTCTTCTGTTTGCCCTTTCCCATAATCCTGAACCAGGTAATTCAGCCGCTCTTCAAAAGGAATATCTAAAAAATAAACGGCGCTGCTACGCATTTGTTTCCAGATGGCATCGGGCAGCATTACATCGCCTATTCGCTGGCTTTCATCTTCCAGCCAAATGGTGCAGTTGGCAGTTTCGCAATTTGCACTTTGCAGGTTATCGGTGGCTAAAAACAATTCTTCGGCCAGCACATTTTCAAACATTTCCTGGCTTGGCTGCTTTGGCATACCTATTTTACCAAAGGCACTTCCCTTATGGCTGGCTATACCTTCGAGGTCTATTATAGTTTGCTTTTTGGCTGCCAGCAGGTGCAGCAGTTTTGTTTTGGCACTACCGGTGTAGCCTCCTAAAATATTAAAGTGGTACATGTTTTCGAACTGCTTCCGCACCCAGCCACGATAGGCTTTATAGCCACCTGCTATGGTATATACTTTAAAGCCGTACAGGCTTAAAAGCCAGGCCACGCCTGCACTCCGCATACCGCCACGCCAGCAGTGAACAATGAATGTCATTGGGTTATTCGTTAATGGGCCATTTGCTGGTTTGCATTTATTTACCAATGCTTCCACCGCTTCCACCATGGCTACCATTTTTGGCCCAAAATATTGCAGGCCGATTTTAATGGCTTGTTCTTTACTCTGCTGTTTATAAGCAGTGCCCACTACTTTTCGTTCTTCATCGGTAAATAGGGGTAAAGAGATAGCTCCGGGAATATGGGCATGTGCATATTCTGCGGGGCTGCGAACATCCAGCACGGGGCAGGTTTTGCTTAATTCAATAAATCGGTTGATATCTATTTTTTCGATGGGCAATGGAACGGGGTTTGTACGAATGTAAATGAATAGTACTGCACAATAAGCCTGTCCTTTTAGAGGGGTGCATTTAAAAAATTGTCGCTGATGGAAACTTTGTAAATACGAATGAAAGACTACTGAGAGGCGCCCCTTTCTTATCCCGATTATTTCGGGGAGGGGACAGGGGGCAAAAAAGGTTGTAACAAATTTAAATGCACCCTTTTAGAGGTATATAACGAAGCAATCTTCTAGAGACGGGTCTTCGATTTTCAAATCACCCAAAATCATTTCCATGAGATTGCTTCATTGGGGTAAGTTAGCCGCCACGCTAAAACTGATCATTTTACCCAGCCACCAATTCGCCATCCTTATACAGCGGCAATACATTGGCTCCATCATCGGTAATGCAGAATTTCATGTCGGCCTCTAACCCGTATTTGGCAAGGCGGTGGTAATGGGTTGTTTGTTGTATAAAAGACCACATATCGGCTTTCTTAGTTTGGTACAGCGTTTCTGCAGCCAGGGTGCTATCGCAGTGTATGGCAAAATGATCTTTTATGCGGCTGGCTACGGCACCTGCAAACAGGGCGTCTTCCATATTTACCCGATCTTTCCAGGCGGCACAGCCGAGGAGTACATTTTTATTTTGTGCTATTAAAAAATCGCAAACAGCGGATATGTTTGGAAAAGATCCGGTAATGATGGTATCGGCTCCATTAGCCAAAGCCATGTGCAATAGCTTAGTGCCGTTGGTAGTGGTAAGTACCAGGGTTTTTCCTTCTATAAAAGTGCGGGGATATTCCAGCGGCGAATTGCCATGCATCAAACCCTCTACCACTTTACCATCTCTTTCGCCGGCAGTAATGCCGCCTGTAGCAGCACCCATTTCTATGCAAAGCGAAACACTATCTACCGGAATAATGCTGGCAGCACCGTTATGTAATACCGAGGCTATGGTACTAGTAGCCCGAAACACATCTATTACTACTACAACCGCATCGCTAACATCGTACAAATGCAGCAGCGATGGAGAAAGACAGGTTACAAGGTTTGGCTTTGTGTTGATTGATGGGTTCATTGCTTCATTGGTTAATTGGTATCTGATTTGTAAATAGCAGATGATGCTTACAAAGGCGGCATTCCTGGCAGGGTTTTCCACTCGCCGCCTTCGGCAAATTGTTTGATGATTTGATTGCGAACTTTGAGCAGTTTACCCAAGTATTGCTCCATAAAAAGCCAGTCTACACATCTGCCTAAAAAGCCATAAGGACTTTCGAATTCCAGCAGGTCTATCATTATAGTGCCATTTTCTATTGGCTTAAAATGGTGTTCGTGGCGAAACGATTTAAAGTCACCTGCCTGCATTGCATCTTCAAAATACTGGTACGGAACCAATTGCGTAATCTTTACAGTCATGGTTCTGTTTTTTAATAAATGTCTGGCTTTCCAGGTAACGGTTTCGTTAAGCCCTATTAATCCAGTTGTTGTTCCTGCAATGGCTTCTTCGCTGGTGTGGGCGGTAGATAATTTGTGTAGGTCTATGCTCCTGCTAAGGTTAAACACAATGGCTACAGAAGCATGAATAACAGTGGTGAGATGTATAACCATAATTGAAAAGCTCCTGTCCTCCAACGGAGGGTTCTAAAACCATGTATTTTTTTAACGGCTCTAAATTATTGTAAAGAATTAATTTTTGTCTTTTATTTTACGCAATCATCCAATGTAAACTACTCAAGGTTTAATTTATTGAATTGCAATTAGTACTAGGCTTGCCCCGCAGCATTGCGGGGATGAAATGGAAAGAACGGATAAACACGGAATTTTTAATCTGCTTTGCAGAAAAAAACGGATTTCCCAATTCACTATTTTAACCCTTGCACAGGTATAGCTTAGTAAAGCTTTTTGGTAAAAAATAATTTTCGGTATTCAATGGTCCAAAAAAAATCTAAAACACCCAGCATCCGCTTACTTGAACCTTGAACCTTGCCTCTTGATCCTTGAACCTTGAACCCCTCAAACGAAATCTACTTTTGTTTAGGAAAGGTAAACGTAGATATTTGCAGTGTTAAAAAAATATCTATCCCAATGCTTCCTAAGTACAAACGTATCCTTCTAAAGCTTTCCGGCGAATCTTTAATGGGTGATAAAAATTTTGGTCTTGACAGCGCAGTGCTGGCACAATATAGTAGAGACATAAAAGAGATTACCAACCTTGGTGTACAGGTGGCTATAGTAATTGGCGGCGGCAATATTTACCGTGGCATGAACGAAGCTGAAACCGGTATTGAAAGGGCGCAGGGCGACTATATGGGCATGTTGGCCACTGTAATTAATGGCATGGCATTGCAGAGTGCATTAGAAAAAGAAGGTGTATATACCCGCCTGCAAAGCGCCATTAAAATGGAGCAAATAGCCGAGCCATACATCCGCCGCCGTGCCATGCGGCATCTGGAAAAAGGCCGTGTAGTAATATTTGGTGCAGGCACCGGCAACCCTTATTTTACCACCGATACTGCTGGCAGCCTTCGGGCTATTGAAATAAAGGCAGATGTTATTTTAAAAGGAACAAGGGTAGATGGCATTTACACCGCCGACCCGGAGAAAGACCCTACAGCTACCAAGTACGATAATATTACGTTTAAAGAATGCTTCGACCAAAATTTAAAGGTGATGGACATGACAGCCTTTACGCTTTGTATGGAAAATAACCTGCCCATCATTGTTTTTGATATGAATAAAAGGGGTAACCTGCTAAGTGTGGTAAGTGGTGATAAAGTAGGCACACTGGTAAAATAAGCCGCTCTAAAACAATACAAATCCTGCTTCTTGCAATCGTTTTATGAACGAAAAAGACGACGAATATTATATGCAGCTGGCCTTACAGCAAGCGCAGCGGGCTTATGAGGCCGATGAAGTGCCCGTGGGTGCTATTGTGGTGCAGCAGGGGCAAGTACTTGGCCGTGGCTATAATCAGGTGGAGCGGCTAAGCGACCCTACGGCACATGCCGAGATTATAGCACTTACGGCTGCTTTTGGTTTTTTAAGTGCCAAATATTTACCCAACGCCACACTTTATGTAACACTAGAACCCTGCCACATGTGTGCAGGTGCCTTGTATTGGAGTAAGATTGGCAGAATTGTGTACGGAGCCGCAGATGTAAAACATGGCTACCGGGCTTTTTATAAAAACACCTTTCCATTTCACCCAAAAACAAAATTAACATCGGGTATTTTGCAAGATGATTGTGCAGCGTTGATGATTTCTTTTTTTCAATCGAAAAGGTGAATGGCTGGGTTACATAAGGCTTTCAATAAAAAAACTCCCGACTATATGGCCAGGAGTTTTTTTATTAAATGAGTTGGCTTTTACATACCGAATCTGCCACCACCACCCATCCGCATCATGCGGTTCATACCGGGAGGCATGGCACCTGCACCAAACTTGCTTAGGTTCCAGGTAAAGGTGAGCATCAGGTAACGCTTTAGTACGGTAAAGGTTTGGTCTTCTATATAGTTGCTGGTGGTGTTTCTGGTTACACCCTGGTTTTGGTTTAGCAGGTCGAATACACTTAGTTTCAGTTCGCCTTTTTTATCTTTTAAAATGCCCATGGCGATGCTGCTATTCCATAAGGCTATTTTAGGGTTAAATCCATTGGCACGGCCGGTGTTGATGGTGTAATCTACTTCGTTGGTTAATGTAATGCCACCGGGTATGTACCAGCTGTTATCTATATTGTAAGTCTGTGTAAAAAAGTTGCTGTTTTGGGCGGCTTGTACGCTATACACTACTTTGTTCCAGCTAAGGCCGGCCCCAAAACCAATATCGAACAGCTCTTTGTAAGTATAATTAAAAGATACGTTTTCGCTAATGCTGTAGTTGTTTATTTCATTTTGTAAGCCGTTTAGTAAATTAATGTTGTGGCTTAAAGATGCATTGGTATTTAGGTTAATATTTGCTTTAATTTTTGCTATTTTAATAGGAAATCCATTGGCCATATTCGCATTGAGGCTATATACACCATTAATGTTATTATAGGTGGTTTTGCGGTTGCCGGCTGCAAAAATGCTGTCGTTGTTTACTATTTTATTAACAGTTTGCGTACCATTTACAGATATAAATAAACTCTTTTGAGTAAATGGATCGAAGATGTTGTAGTTAAGACGCAGGTTATTGGTAAACTCCTGTTTTAGATTGGGGTTACCTACCCTAATGCTAAATGGATTGGTACTATCCACAAAAGGTTGTAATTGGGTTACCGATGGCTGATTGTTACTACCCCGATAGTTTGCCCGAAAGTTTTGGTAATTATTAGGCTTTATCTGCAATTGGGCATTGGGTAAAATGTTTAAAAATTTCTGGCTGATCGGATCTGTTTTGCCCTGTAACAAACTTGATAATTCCGACTGCTGTAAAGCTACACCAAGGGCATAATTCCAGGTTTTACGGTTTTCGCGGTAGTTAATGCCAGCACCGGTATTGGTAAAGTCATTGTCGAAGATATTGCTGAGGCCTTTGTTGAGTATATCGTACTGGTTAGTGCTTTTATTAAAATTGAAAGTACGCCTGTCGCTGTTGCTGCTGTTGTTATTGCGATAGGCATTAAACTCCAGAATGCTGCGTTTGCTCATCGGTTCGGTATAGCTCACATTTACACTGTAAGTATTGGTGCTGCTTTCGTTGGTGTTTTCCTGGTTAATGGTATCTCTACGGCTAAAAGCGGTAAAATTATTATTGATAGAATATTGGTTTCCTTCCCCGTTGCTTACATTTTTACCCACCCTTAATTCCGCCGAAACGGTGCGGCCTTTTTTTACAAACTTGTGCTTTAGTAGGGCGGTAGTACTAAAGTTGTAACCGGTGCTTTTGTTGGCAGTTGTGTTCATACCACTACTTAGCAATGTGCCTTTAGGGCCTACGGTATTAAAGTCGTAATGGCTGTTGGTTTCGGTATTTTGAAAAGTAACAGAAGGCGATATTTTGATAGAATTAGAAGAGTCTATTTTCCAATCGATGCCCATGTTGATTCGGTGGTTGTTATTATCACGGCGGGTAGTACCCGGTTGTGTTTTTAATTGT
>JAYUOV010000036.1:0-2336 GCA_043760535.1 Chitinophagaceae bacterium | reverse complement strand
GAAGCTTTGGCCATTACTGCCCCACAGCCTAATAGTTGCGGGTTAACTACCACAACACCCGTAACCGTTTTGCTAAAAAATGCTATGGCCGGTAGCATTGCCAGTGTGCCGGTGTACATGCAAATAGATAATGGAACACCTGTAATGGAAACCATTGGTTCTGTTGGCACATCGCCGTCTGGCGTTTCGTATATGTTTACTGCCACGGCCAATCTGGCCACAACGGGTGCCCATACTATTAAAATATGGAGCAGCTATTGCCCGGATGATTTTAAAGATAATGATACCGTTACGGCAACGGTTATCAACCAGCCGGTCATCACTTCATTTCCTTACCTGCAAGACTTTGAGGCTAACAATGGAAATTTTTACAGCACCGGGCTTAATAACAGTTGGCAGTACGGCACACCGGGTGGCATAAAAGTAAGAACAGCCGCCAGCGGCACTAAAGCATGGAAAACAAATTTACTGGGCTGGTACAATGATGAGGAAATAAGCTATCTCTACACACCTTGTTTTAATGTGGCAGGGCTTACAAACCCTACCCTAAGTTTTAGCATGGCTTACAACATTGAGTACTGCGGGCCCACCCATTGCGACGGAGCATGGGTGGAATATAGCACCGATGGCATTACCTGGACAAAACTGGGCAGCAGCAGCAGCGGCACTAATTGGTACAATAATACCAGCGGCCAACTGTGGGATAGCACCAAAGCATGGTGGCATGTAGCTACTACAGATTTGCCTACAGGTGCCACAAATCTTCGGTTACGATTTGTAATTACCAGCGATGTTTTTGTAGGCGGCGATGGTGTGGCCATAGACGATATACATGTGTACGATAAGCCATTCGACATTTACAATACCAATGCCAATAGCAGCACCATTAGCCAAACAGTAAGCGGATCCTCTCCTATCCATTTTACAGATGGCGGTAAATTGGTTGCAACCATTTTTCCCAATGGCAATAACCTGGGCAACACCGGTGTGCAGGCTTATATGCATAATGGGGCCACCCGAAATAACAGCCTGCAGTATTACGCCAACAGGAATATTACCATTAAGCCAACGAACATTTACCCATCATCGCCAGTAAAAATTTGGCTTTATTTTCTAGATACTGAGGCAGATTCTTTGCGGCTGGCCAATGGCTGCATGGGCTGTGTAAACCCAAAAGACTATACCAAAATTGGTGTAATAAAATACGATGATGCCGACGATAATGACGAGAACGGAACAATGGCCGATAATACAGGCGGGGCTTACACATACCTCAATGGGTTAATGGTAAAAAAAGTGCCGTATGGAGCAGGATATTATGCTGAATACAATGTGGCCGGCTTCTCAGAATTTTGGATAGGTGATGGCAACAGCAATATTATTTTGCCAGCCGAATGGCTAGGCTTTACAGCAGAAAAAATAAGGGAGAATGATGTGCTGCTGCAATGGCAAACTGCTAATGAAAACAATGTGCTACAATACGAAGTGGAAAGGGCAGCAAACAATAGCCGCTCCATTAATTTTGAGAAAATAGCCACCTTGCCATCCACCAACCAAACCGCTGTAAACAATTACTTATTTACAGATAAACAATCCGGAAAGCAAGGCCTGTACTATTACCGCCTAAAAAGGGTTGACAGAAATGGGCTAATAAGTTACAGTGAAACCAGGCTGCTTTTGTTTGGCCAAAAAGGTTTTGATGTAATGCTATACCCCAACCCCGTTAAAGACAAACTGGAAGTACTGCTACACACAAAAGCAAATGCTGCCATATTATTGACCCTTTACGATGCCACAGGCAAAATACTGTTACAACAAACAGCTAATGGCATAGACGGCCCACAAAAATTACAAATGAATATGGCTGGTTTTGCCAGTGGTATGTATCGGTTACAAGTAAAAATGGGTGATCGGGAAGAAACGTTGAAAGTGGTAAAGGAATAGTGGTTAAAAAAAAGTATCGGGTAAGTACCAGATGGGGACTGGTGAGTAGATAGTGAGATTATATTTGGCTGCCAGTAAGATAGTTATGGCTTTAACGGACAAGAGAAAAGTGACGATATAGATCCCAATGGAAGCCTTATGACGGCCATGTTTTGGGAATACGATAGCCGAATTGGTCGTAGGTGGAATGTGGACCCAGTACCAGATATAAGTATTAGTTCATACGCTACTTTTTTTAATAACCCAATTTGGAATATTGACAAACTTGGAGATAGACCGACAGCAAAACAAGCTGCTCAAATGGCTAATGACAGTTACAATAAATTTAGTGAACAACGAAAAATTAGTGGCGGATGGAAGCGTTTGGAAAAATTCGGGGAGGTGGCTTTTTC
>JAYUOV010000035.1:0-6553 GCA_043760535.1 Chitinophagaceae bacterium | reverse complement strand
GGGTGAAATGGCCGTGGGTGTACAGAGCCATTGGTTTAGTGTAGGTACAGCAGTAAGCTGGGGCGAAGGCGGTGTGGGCGTAGTGGCCACACAATCATTTGTGTTAAAATCTTATGGCCCAAAAGGCCTTGAATTAATGAAGCAGGGCAAGACAGCAAAAGAAGCTTTAGAATTGCTACTACTGCAAGACGAAGGCCGTGATGTTAGACAGTTAGCCATGATAGATACCAACGGAAATGTAGCAGCCCATACGGGTAAAAAATGTATTAATTACGCCTCGCATATAATAGGTAAAAATTACAGTGTACAAAGTAATATGATGCTGAATAATAAAGTGTGCCCTGCTATGAGCAAGGCCTTTAAAGCTAGTGCAGGAAAGCCTTTAGCCGAAAGGGTACTGATAGCATTAAACGCCGCAGAAGCCGTAGGCGGCGATATCCGGGGCAAACAATCCGCAGCAATTCTAGTAGTAGCTGGCCACAGCGAAGGCAAGCCATGGGATGAAAGATTAATTGATTTAAGGGTAGATGATAATGCAGCACCACTAAAAGAAATGAATCGCCTGCTACGCCTCTTCCGTGCCTACGAACACATGAGCAACGGCGACCTCGCCGTGGAGAAAAACAATATGAAATTGGCAATGGAAGAATACAGTGCCGCCATGAAAATGTTCCCCAATAATCTTGAGATGCAATACTGGACCGCCATTACTTTGGCCAATAATAAAGAAGTAAAAAAAGCCGCTGCCATGCTGCAAAGAATTTATGCCAAAGATGCCAACTGGAAAGAATTAACAAAGCGATTGCCAAAGGTTGGTTTGCTTACTGTGAGCGATGCTGATTTAAAAATGCTTTTGAAGTAAGCGGCTTACTGCTCATTATATACACTCTTTATTTTGTGCCAGGTAGTTTTTTTTATTTGCTTAACCACCAGCCAAAAAGCTATGAGTGTTACTAAAAACAATGGCATCATCACCCAATTATTTGCTACAAAAAAATACTGAATAAAACCAAGTAAGCCTGTAATAACCAACATCATCATGCCTCTTAAAATAGTACCACCTTTTTCATTATTACCCTGCAATTGGCTAAAGGGAAAATGCCGCATAGCAATCAATACAAAGAGAGCCGTTAAAAAAAGCTGGTTGCTAATGGCAAGCAATACATTGATGTAAAATACAGGCTGCAACAGTATTAACATAGCGGCAATTATAAAAATACCAACCGGCATAAAAAACTTAACCAATGCAGCCTTTAAGGCACCCGAAAGCATCAGACCTGGCTGCTGCAATGGTGTGGTAAAATACCACCAGCCAGCTTTATATTTTTCGCTAAAAACAATATTAGCAAGTACTGAACTAAGAAAAAGAGTGGCCATATAAGTAGCAATAACTAAAAACAAACATGCCATTTTTCCACCATTTAATAGCTGTTGTAGTTTATCAGTTTTTCCCCGTCCCATAAAAACAACAATCAACATAATTATGGCATATCCAAGGCTTGGGTAAGTCTTTAGTTTAAAATCCCGGCTACGGCCCGTCATAATCCAGGTAAAGCGAAACGCCATTTTTTCTTCCCTGCTTTTAATAAATATATTACTCATCCGCTCTGCAATGGTAATCCTGTTGTTCCGCTTTATTACTTTACCGTTAAGTTTCTTTAGTGCCTCCACAGCAGAGCCGCCAATCATACTGAGTTTTTGGTTAAAAGCAGGTGCCAGATATTTTACCACCACCCATATACTAATAAGTGGCAAAAGCAAGGCCACAGCAGTTAGTACGTAGAAAATAGCCCCACTATTATTACCCGTTATTGTACTCCAGCAGGCGGCAAACCAATAAGGCGGCGCTACTAAAATACCCATGCTTTCTTGCGGGTTAATTACCCCAAGCTTGGCATTGCCTACTATGCGGGGTCCTATCTGGTAAAAAGCAGATAAAGCTATAGAGAAACCAATCTGAAAAGTAGCTATGATATTTTGAAATTTGGTAGCCGACGTAAAACGAAGTATGATAATGTATAATGCATTTACAATAAAAATGGTAAACAGTGTAGCCATTATTACCATCATTAAAAATACCAAGCCACCCCAAACACCGTGGCTCACCACCATAAATACAATACCCGGAACAGCCATTGGCAGTACCAACTTACTTACATGTATTAATATATGCAGCAGCCTCGCCAGCACCACGGTACGGTCGCTTACGGGCTTGGGCATAATAATAAAATTATCCCTAATATCAATTAATACACTGGTAAAATCGGTAATGAGCGATGAGGCTAGCATAAACATGTACATGCTAAAATAAATAAACAGGCTACTGGTAATATCACTGCTGTACAAAAAGGCCAGCAAGTATAGTAAGCCCATAACAGCAGAAAGAAAAATGGTACGCAATGTTTGTCCACTTACTATGGCATCTTTCTTTTTTTGCTGCCGCATTTGCGTAAAAGTATTTGGCCGCCGGTCGTCCATCATTAGCTTATAAGTAAGTATAGCTTTGAGCTGTGGCAGATTGGCTCCCAATTTTATGTAGAGCTTGCCAAACAATAAAACGAAATGCAGTAAGGCCTTGTTGATAACGTTAATATTGTTGGTTATAACTTTTTGGGTCATGGTTATATTTTCTTAATTGAAGCGCAGACTTTATTCCAGACTCTTATATTAAGCCCATTCAAGGCTAACCTACTCCGCACTGCTTAAAACGTAAATGAAAAATTGAGCATTCCGATGTGTATAAACAGGCTATTTATTACAAGTCTTTTACGGCGAAGAAGTACCATAGTTTTGAAAATAATATACTCTACGGCGCCTTTAGGCTTTCCAATACTATACTTTGAACTACACAACAAGGCTTTTAAAACGTAGTATTTATGCTCTTACCATTGCTAAATATTAGATCATTCAAATGCTTTCATTAAATCGCTGGCAGCTTCGTTCATAGATGTGGTGGCGGTTAGGCTCGCAAATATTTTTTCTAAACTGCTATTACCTTGCTGGGCTTTTAATTCTTCAAAGGTGCCGTTGGCCACTATTTCACCATTATTTATCAGCACTATACGATCGCTTACCTTTTCTACTACGTCCATCATGTGGCTGCAATAAAAAATAGTTTTCCCCTCGGCAGCTAATTTACTTATAAGCTCTTTTACAATGATGACGCTGTTGGCATCGAGGCCGCTTAGCGGTTCATCCAAAATAATGATATCAGGGTTGTGCAGCAGGCCGCTTGTGAGCAATACTTTTTGTTTCATGCCTTTGCTAAAAGTATCCATACGGTCGTGTAGCACATTTTCCAGATCAAAAGCACGGAGCATACGTATCATTCTTTCTTCCGCTATGGCTTCGGGCATATTGTAAAGAGCCGCCATAAAATGCAGAAATTCGTGGGGCGTCAATGTATCGTATAGTTCAGCTAGTTCTGGCACATAGCCTACCAAAGCTTTTACGGCCAAGGGGTCTTGTTTTATGTCAATGCCTTTTACGGTTACGGTTCCGGTAAAGTCGGTGGCGAGACCCGTAAGCACTTTTACAGTAGTGCTTTTACCAGCGCCATTGGGTCCAATATAACCTATTACCTGGCCGGGATAAATGTCTAGGGTAATATTATTTAACACCATTTTGCTACCGTAAGATTTGCAAAGGTTTTGTAAAGAAATGATTGGTTGCAAAAGGATGTTTTTAAATTATTGATGAGCTGCTCGTAAAATGGTTAAGACGATGAATGTGTGGCATTGGTTGCGTTATAATTTTTTGACGGATTCTATAATTTGTATTACTCCGTTTTATTACAATTTGTTTTCTACTCCGCAGCCCAACCCCTATTTTAACTTTGGCAAAATCTGTGACCTACAGCGGTAAATAATGCCGCAGTGCTTCCACTTTTTTAAAATTTTTTAAATGGGTTAAATAGTAGCAATCAGATAAAAGGAGTCCCGTAATAGTATGGGGTTTATAACATTCGCCACTGTTGCCCAATCGGGGAACGGCTTTTGCCCGGGCCCCAAAAAAAGAAACAAGTAAATGAAAAAAAAATCAAGGTAGAAGTATTTTTTGTACTAACCTGCCTATTACCAATGAACCAAAAAACCACACAAGCCAAAAACTATTTCACAGTAATGGCATAACTCTTCAACGTAGTTATTTTGAGGTTACCATCCAGTACATGCACTTTTTTATATTCCCTAAAAGCCCCTTGTTGGTCTAAAAAGCCGATAATGCACTCATATTTTGCAGTACCCTTTTTAATAAGCGGTTGCGGGTTTAAACCGAGGTTGGGGAATGTTATTTCGTCTTCGCCAGTTACCTCTTCGTATTGTAAAGTGAGCTTATAAGTAAATCGCATTTCGGTTTCGAATAATTTTATCTTAAAAAACCAGTTATTGAGGTCGTTATCTACTTTTTCTTCGTATTGCTGTACGGCTTCGGTTTTAGGCTTGCTTCTTTTAAAATCCATGGCAGACGTAGTACTGCCAGCCGTAGTGGTGGTTTTGGAATTATTAACTGCCTGTTGGTCGCAGGCTACTAGCAAAAAAAGAGTGGTTATTGCAATTAATATTTTCATGTAGCAAATTAAAGACAGGCTTGCCAACTAATCAAAACAGCTCGTACACTTTACCAACTAATAACACTCTCTGGGTGGCGTGTGCCGTAATTAAGCAGCAGCCCACGTGTAGTATCGTAGTCGGGAAAAATAGTAATGGCACTAATAAAATTTTGTAGTTCGTAAGCGGTTTGTGGTTTTATAAAACCCATGCCTACAAATTTTCCTTTTTCTATTAAATAACCTACAGTTAATGGCTGTCCTTTTTCATCTTCGCCCTGCTGCACAATACCAAAAGTGGGTAAATGATTTTTCAATTGTTCTATAGCATGTTTCATTTTAATATTATGAAACATCGTTTCCCGAGAACTGAGTTGTGGTGCTGGAGAAAATGCAAATACATGCCCTTCTGGTATGCCTGCATTAACAGCAGCTTTTCTTGCAAGGCCAAGACCTTCCTCTTGCCGGTGAAAGGAGTAAAGTGCGGGTAAATGCTTCCGCTTTTTTTCTATTGCCAGCCGTATCAGCCCGTTTTGATCTTCTAAAGTGTAAAGGCCATAAGCCTGTTCAAAGCGTTTTTGGCTTCGGTTAAATTGTGGCCAAAGCCGTTTTATTTCAATGGATTCCAGCACCAAAGCCATCAGCTCTGTGGCACACATTTTATACTCAATAGCGCAAACTTCTCTAAGCATATCCTGCTTACGGCGGTTGGTAGCATTATTGGCAAAATGGCTTCTTACACGGTGTTTTAGGTTAATGGCCTTTCCTACATACACAATTTTGCCCTGCTTATTTTTAAAGTAATACACCCCTGGGCAATAAGGCAAATTATCCAACTGGTCTTTAGAAACATGGAGCGGCAAATACTGCTCGGCATTACGGCCTTTTACCATCGCATTAAAATGCTTGCGGTCGGTATCGGCGGCCAATAGTAAGTCGAGCAGTTTGGCGGTGGCAATGGCATCTCCCAAAGCTCGGTGGCGGTCGGTTAATTCAATATTTAGGTGGCGGCATAATTTACCAAGGCTATAAGAAGGCATACCAGGCTTTACTTTTCGGGCATACCGCACGGTACACAGTTTTCTCGATTGCAAATCGTGACCATTTTGAAGCAGGTTGTGGTTTACAAAAGAGTAATCAAAGTTTACATTGTGTGCCACAAAAATGCGGCCTTTAAGCAAGTTGTATATTTTATCGGCTACATCGGCAAACAGCGGTGCATCGGCCACCATATATTCTGTAATGCCGGTAAGGGCCACAATAAACCTAGGTATAGATTGCTGCGGATTAATTAAGGTTTGAAATTGTCCTTCCACCTCAAACCCATTGTGCAGGATGATGCAAATCTCAGTAATTCCGTGCTGTGCGGCATGGCCACCTGTGGTTTCTATATCTACAATTGCATACAAGATTCAAAAATAAGCAACCCTATTTAGCTTTACTAAAATAATTAGGTTGGTTAAGAACTTCTTTTTCTGTTGTTTTGCAGCGGCAAGATGGTTCGGTAGCTCAGCTGGATAGAGCGTCATCCTTCTAAGATGAGGGCCATTGGTTCGAATCCAATCCGAATCACTAAAGGCAAAAAACACCATTAAAACGGTGTTTTTTGTTTCTTTTTAAGATACTGTAATACAAATGTTACACACAAGTTGTGTAGCGTAAAATGTATTATATAACAGTATCTGTAACTCCTTTTTTAAGAAAAAGTGCCGTCGGGGCTGCTACCGGAACTTTGTACATAAGGGCTACCGATAACCTTTTACACTGTTATTTTAATACTGGAGAATCTATTCCCTCTCAATGTTTCAATTATAAAAAGAAAATTGTTATCAATTATCCTTTGGCCGAATCTCTTAATCTTTTGATTGAAAGTGAAAAAAATGTTTTACACCGAAAAATTATATAACGTCAGAACTCCTTACCCCTCGCAGTTTTGATTGGGTAGCTTTTCTTTTTTGAACCCAGCGAAAGCCGTGCCCTGATGGAGCGACATTGGCGACGCTCCGT
>JAYUOV010000034.1:0-50943 GCA_043760535.1 Chitinophagaceae bacterium | reverse complement strand
CCTGCACGGCCGTGTTAGTAGTTTCGGTATCGCCTATAGTTATGGTATGTTCTGCTTTTTGGCGTATAATCTTCATGGCACTTACCGGGAGCAGGTATTGGTCTAAATCGCTGGTTTGTACAAATTGTACGGTACCAGTTTCGTCTTTTTGAAAAGCGCCAAGGTTATCCCAATATAAAATACGTTTGGTTCCAAGACTGGTATTTATCGATTCAGTAAACTGCTGAAACACAGAGTAGGACTGCTCTTCGCTAATATCTAACTGCCGGCTTAGAAATCCCATTAGTACATGTTTGTTCTGCGAATTGGTTTCGGAATTAAGTCTTAATATTTTGTATGGTGCCTGCAATTCTTTATCAGCTACATCGAGCCGGGCAGGTATATCTGCAAACTCTAATGTGCCGATGCCAGGCAAATGAAGATTAGAATTTTCTATAAGATATTGATGCAGTAGTTGAAACATGGCAGAGATTTGTGGAATGAAGATAAAGAAGATGCCGTATAAATTCATTACCAAAGGCACAAGACAATAGTATAATACAATAGGCTTGAACCTAATTTAAAAATTCACCTTAACCCCGCCCAATGCCTGAAAGCCGAGAACCGGATACTGTTGCCAGCGTTGGTATTTGTTGTTTAACAGGTTATTGAATTGCAGCCAAAGCATCACATTTTTAGCTATACGAAATTCCAGACCAGCATTTAAATCCAATGCCACTTTGGTTTTATCGGTACTGGCTTTTGTTTTATACCAGTTACCCTCAAAGTAAAACAGGTCTGCAGTAACATAGAAATCTTTAAAAATCTTAGCCTTAAAATGGCTGTTTATTTCAAGCGGTATTAAACCATAGGCTTCCTGATTTACGCTTAGCCCGCCAAAAGTTTGAGCTTTAAAACCGGCATTCCAATAAAAATTATCTACTTTTTGATAGCTAATTTCTCCCTGTAGTTTTAAAGAATTCATCTTAGGTTCCAAAGCCACCCGATAGCTTTTTCCATCGCTTGAATCGTTGATGAATAAGGCTACATTATTGCGCTGTACAAAACCTACTTTGGCCACATAGCTAAAATGCTCACCAGTATTCCCTTTTATTCCAGCATAGATTTCGCTGTTGCGGGTGTTAAAAATATTTTTTGGATGCTCTATCCATGGGTTAAAACCGGCCAAATTGCGGTAGCTGTTTACGTCGAAATATCCCTTCCAACCAGCTATACCCATAAAAGATTGGTTGGGAATATTAGCTTCTAACTCAATATCTGGCAGCAGTTTAAATACGCTATTATCCCAGCTTGGCATTACCCCTGCCTTTAATACAAATGTCTCATTGCTCCAGGTAAGCGACGGAATAATGCTGAATAAATTATTGGTAGATGAAACGGTTTTACCTGTAAATTTTACTAGATCGGCCTGTAACTCTACGCCAAATTTCAGGTTCTCATTAATAGGTCTGTCAAAGGGTGCCACTACTTGAAAATGCGATTCTTTGCCATCGTTATTATCTGTAAAAAGCCAGAGGTTAATAGCAGGAGAGTAGTTTAATCCAAACTCGTTGGGCACATTATTACTGTACCCGGCATTGATATTAAATGTAGAAAACCGTTGGAGCAACTGGTCTTTGGTAAACTTTAAAGTATCTGGCTGAAAGCCATATTTATGCGTTCTGAATTGCTCAATACCTGCACCCAGCTTCAGTTTAGAGTTGGCACCGCTGGCAAACAAACCATTGCCCTGCACATTCCATTTGCTAAACTGCTGGTAAGGTAACTTGCCCTTACTGCTTATAAAACTACCCTGCAAACTACCTGATTGCCGCTTGCCATCGCCAAATGAAATGGCCGCAGCGGCATAAGGTGTATTAAAATTTCCATAGCCCAATTTGGCGTAACCGCCATTGGCATACGGCACGGTTGTATCTGGCTGCATGGCAGCAGGGTGCAGGCTGGCCGGGTAAATATTAAAGGTTAGATTTTGAACCGGCACACGGTACAATAATTTCGGCCGTACCGTATCCTGCCCAGTGGCTATCGGGTTAAAATTTATTTTGGCCGAAGGCTTTAAGCTCGGTTTATAAGAAGAAGTAATCTCAATTTTTTTAGCAATTGTAGTGTCTTGTGCAGCCACAGAAATGCTTGTAAACAAAACGGGGATGGAATGGAATATTTTAAATTTCATGTTGTATGTTTTTGCCGTATGGCAATTTTTTAATTTTGTAAACCGGGCTTTTAGGGCCCTGATTGGGCGACATTTGAGAACGTTGTAAATCCCGTAGCATTACGGGACTCCGTTCTGCATTTGTGCTACTATGAAACCGTCAGAAATTGTTGTGTTTCATGACAAGGCTTTCTTGTCAGATTTTTTATCGGTTATAGGCAGACGCCATAAATGGCCGTCTCTACAAACCAACCTTACTATTCTTTGCTTCTTCGGCTTCGGCTATTTTAAATTTTTCTTCTGCGGCGGTTTTAAATTCGGCAATGGTGGCGTTTTCGGCTACACTTTTGTATGTGGCTTTGGCATTGAAATAATCCTTTTGTTTCAGGTAAATATCGCCAAGCAGCAGGTAGCTACGTGTAACCCAATCCGCATAAGAACCTGCTTTATTAATTACTTCAAAAGCAGCCTTTTCAGCTTCGGCTAATTTATTTTGCTGGTACAGGCAGTTGGCTATTTCGTACCGTGCCTCAGCAGCATAAGCTGCCTTGCTAAGCGATGCTACATTTTTAAATGCCGTAATAGCAGCCGCACAATCATTTTGCGATTGGGCATTTTTACCCACAATCATGTAAGCGAAAATCTTATCATCGGCACCGCTTGATTTGGTGGCCAATATTTCCTGTGCATTGGGTAATGCTGCAGCCCACTGTGCCAATTGATACTGACAACGCAGCAAGCCACGGCGGGCCTCCAGTTTATTTTCCTGGCTGGTGCTGTAATCTTTTAATTTTTGGTAATAAGTAGCAGCCATTGCATAATCCTTCGTATCAAAATAGTAGTAACGAGCAGTGATAAGCATGGCTCTTTCTGCAAACTTATTCGGAGCCTTATCCGCCACAAACTGATAACGGACAATGGCGTTCTTCATGTCCTTTTTCTCTTCTAAAATTTGTGCTGCATAAAACGATGCAGGCACTACATATTGTCCATCGGCATACTGGCTCAGGTATTTACTAAACCCATCCAAAGCCTTGTCTTTATTGCCATTACTCAGTTGCAGGTTGGCGGCAGTGTAGGTAAGCGAATCGGCTTCGCCATAGCTAACATTTTTACCGGTACTTTTTATAAATTTCAGGTATTCATCAGGCTTGCCCTGACCCACAAATATGTTCCGAATGTTCTCCACAGCATCTTCCCCTTCGGCACTCTGCGGATATTTTTGTAGCAGGGTTTTAAAAGTATTCAAGGCATCATTATCTCTATCCAAATTGGATTGTGCGATGCCTGTTTTTAAGTATGCCTGCGGCTTTAAACTTTCTGTATTATTGGCCTTAATAATCTTGTCGAGAAACGGCAATGCATCTTTATAGTTTTCATCGGCCAGATAAGCATTTGCGGCTTCCATTTGTGCATCACCATAAAAGGTGGAGGATGGAAAAGAAGTTTCAATAGAACGGAGCAAACTTACTTTTTCTGCATTGCGGTTTTGCGCCCCGGCTATCATGGCTTTTTGGTAAGTGGCATAATCGCTGCCACCGGTTTTGCGGCTGATAACGCTGTTGTACATTTGGTTGGCCTGGCCAAAATCCTTGAGCATATAATAGGCATCGCCCAGGCGGTTCTGCACATCTATATCCTGCTCCGCATTTACACTTTTTACCTTCTGAAAATACTGTAAAGCATCCCTGTAATTTTCGTTTCGCATGGCGGTGTAACCCAATATGTAATTAGCATTGGATGAATTTGCTTCGCCTTGCACCATCGCATTCTTAAGATAACTGTTTAGCTGTGTAGAAGCATCCGAAAGCCTGTCGCCACGGAAGGCAATTTCGCCACGCCAAAAATGAATGAGCGGTAAAATGCTGCTGTTGTATTCGCTTTTTTCAGCCTTTTCCAGCAATTTATCGGCTTCTATTATTTTGCCATCATTGGTAAGTTCCTGTGCCCGGTTATAAAGGATTCGTGGATACACCCGTTTGTTGTTTTCGCTTTTATTGGGCAAGGTTTCGTAGAGCGTAAGGGCATCACGGTAGTTGTTGGTATTGGCCAACACATTTACCAAAAGCTCCCTGCATTCTTCGGCAAATTCACCTTTAAAATAAACATCATTGTATTTTTTCAAGGCTATTAATGCATCGTTATCGTAGCCCAATTCGTAACTTAATTTACCTAATAAAAAAGTAGAAATCTCTTTTTGTTTTTGATTGCTGCTATTGGTGCTGCAAAAAAGAAATGCATTTCTTGCTTCCTTTTTTTGGCCGGTTTTTAAATAGGCATCACCCAGCAGGTACATAGCGTTTTGGCTTAATGTATCCTGTCCGCTGCTTAATTGTTTAAAGCCTTCAATAGCTTTCGTTAATTGGTTAGCCTGATAATAGCAAAACGACAATTCGTACAAATCTTCCTTCCGTACTTTGGTGCTATTGGTTACATATTTTTCAAGCAAAGGCAGGGCTTTACTGTACTCCTGTTTTTCAAAATAGGCATGGCCCAAAAGCTGACTCAATTCCAGGTCGTAATACTGTCCGCCGGTTTGTAATGCTTTTTCAGCTTCGGCTATTGCCTTATCTTTTTGCCCCTGAAAATAATAGATTTGTGTAATGTAAAATGGAACCAGATTTAGAAACTTTCCTTTGCTCTGTACCAGTTTAAAACTCTCTAATGCATCCCTGTAATTTTTATCGCTGAAAGCAATAAAGCCATAATAATAATTGGCATCTACATAATTTTTATCCGTAGGTATTTGCCTTACAGAATTCAATAAAGGCTTAGCCCTGTCAAATTGCTTTTGGGTAAACCAGGCGTAGCCTTCTTCAAAATTCTTTTGGGCTATTTGGTCGTTGGTAAGATTGGCATTACCCGATTCGTTAAATGCATTTGCAGCGCTGGTAAAATTACTTTTGGAGAAATAATAGCTGCCGAGGTAATAATTAAGCTGTGGCTCCAGCACCGAATTATTGGTTTCTACCATAAAGTTTTTGGCTCTTAAATCGGCGCCTTCTTCACGGAGCATTAATGCAGATGCGATATTGAAAAAATCCAACTCCTGTCTTTGTAAATAATTATTTACCTGGCTTGAGGTGGTTTGTTCTTTTTTTATTTTCTGGAAAACAGGATAGGCAAGGCCATAGCGTTGTTCGTAAAAATCTGTTCGGGCTTGTAAAAAAGCCTGATCGGGGTCGGTAACTATTTTGGTTTGCTGTGCAAATAACAAAACAGTGTTTGCAATAAGCAAGGCAGATAAAATGACTCTCTTCATATTGGGATGGTACAGTGTTGGCATTGTAACGCAAACTACGTTCCAAAGATTACATGGTGGCTAAGCGTTTACGCACAAATTAACATTGTATTGGTAAAGGACTTTTGCCTAGAAACTCAAAATACCCCAGAATAAAGGCATTAGTTGAAAAAGGGGTTTCCCTATCTTCTCAATTGTTCGGTAAAATTGGCGTAGAACCGCTGTAACAACCGCATGTTTTCGGTAATAATTTCAGCTTGCGCATATAGACCATGACGATATTGCAAGGGCTTTTGGTAGTTGGTGAGTAAGCCCTTTGGTAAATTTACTTTGGCCAAATAACCACTATCGGAAGGCAATGTATTTATATGTTCAATGGTTCCTTCTACAGAACCGTATTGCTGATAGGGGTATGCCTGAAATTTCAGCAATACTTTTTGACCTTCTTTTACTTTTCCAAAATTGTATTGTGGTATCAACATTTCTACAAAATAATTTGTGTTTGGCGGGATGATATAAAAAAGTGGCTGACCTGTTTTTACTTCCTGATTTTCCTGAAAAAATCCTGCAAATGATACGATGCCCGAAACAGGGGCTTTAAGCAGGTATTTAAACTGCCATGCTTCTATCTGGCTTTGGAGGGTGTGCAGTGCCTGTATAAATGTATTTTTTTGCACTATGATTTGGTTTTCGAGTTCAGCTACTTCTTTTCGCTTATCATTTTGCTGGCTTTCATTGTTAACTACTGAAGTATTTATTTGTGGTAATGATAGCTGCTTAGAAATGAGTTTGCTTTTTTCGTTGCGGTAATCGAACTGTGAAATTACCTTTTGGCGAAGCAGGGTGTCGTTAGCATTAAAGGTTTGTTGCGTTAAGGAAAGGTCTTGTCCCAACAATTCCTTTTGGTTTAATAAAATAGCATGGAGTTTTTGAATATTGTTCATATCGGTTTGTAGCATTGCTTTTTTACGCAAGTAAAAACCACTATGCAAAAAATCTTTAAAGGCAATAAAGGTTTGAATAAATGTTTGGTAAGATGCCTGTAATTCTCCCAATGAATTTAAGTTGTATGTGTTGCTTGCTGTTGGGAAATAATGTAGTATTTCGTCTGTGCGGTTGTTTTCAATCAGATTGTTTATAGAATCTAACTGTGCGGCAATTTGTATTACAGATTGAGGAACTGCAATACTTTCCATATAACCCAATAGTTGGCCTTGTATTACTTGCTGATTGTCTTTTACGGTAATTTTAATGAGCTTGCCGTCGGTTTTTGTGATAACCGATTTTGGGGCGTTGATACTGTTTAAAATAGCCTTGGCTGGCACAATATCGGGGTATTGTATAAACCAACATATTACGCAAAGGCCAACTAATATGAGAAAGAAAATAGATATTCCCCACCTAACGGTAAAGCCGGGCATGTTGGAAATAAAATCCTGTACTTCGCTACTGCGGATGCCGATAGCGGTAGTTAGGGTTGTTATTTCTTTTGGATTATTATTTTCTGTTGGCATGTGTATTTAGTTTTTTTGGTTTGGGTGTGGGATGCCCCCTTATAATTTGGGAGTGAGTTTGCCCCTGTCCCCTAAAGGGGGAATTGGGTGTGTCGTTCCTATTTGAGTACCTTGACTGTATTTTAAATTTCTTTCTTTCATTGTGTTTTTAAAACAATGTTATTAGTTTCCTAATTCCAATTGATTTTTTACTAATTCGAAATAGTCACCACGTTTGGCGGTAAGTTCTTCGTGTGTACCCTCTTCTACAATAGCACCGTTTTTTAGTACTACAATTTTATCTGCATTTTTTACAGTGCTTAGACGATGTGCTACTACGATTGCTGTTTTGCCCTTAAAAAATTGGGTGAGATTTTCAAGTATTTCTTTTTCGTTATTGGCATCTAAAGCATTGGTTGCTTCATCAAAAAAAATGAACTGCGGATTTTTATAGACTGCCCTTGCTATGAGAATCCGCTGCTTTTGGCCTTGGCTTATGCCATTGCCTTCTGCACCTATTTTGGTATTGAAACCTAAAGGCAAACTTTCAATAAAAGATTGGATGTTGGCTACTTTACAGGCGGCCAATAGTTTTTTGTAATCGGGCTTTTCGTCTGTAAGGGCTATGTTATTGGCAATGGTGTCGTTAAAAATATAACCGTCTTGTAATACGCTGCTGCATTGGTCTCTCCAAAAGTTGGGGCTGATATATTTTAGATTGCTTTCGCCAATTTTAATATCACCATTGTAGCGGTCGTAGAATTTCAATAGCAGTTTTAGCAATGTGGTTTTTCCGCTACCGCTCATGCCTACTATTGCTGTGGTTTTGCCTTCGGGTATTTGCAGGTAAATATTTTTCAATACGGGTTCGTTACCCGCACCCACATAAGTAAAAGAAACGTCTTGTAAATTGATGGTTTTATTTTCAGGTAGTATTTTTTGCAGGTTGTTTTCTTCGGATTCTTCATTTTCTAAACTATGAATTTCGTTTAATCGCTCCAATGATATTTTGGCATCCTGTGCCTGTTGCATAAAGCCGATTAACTGCTCCACAGGGCTGTTAAGCTGGCCAATGATGTATTGGATGGCCAACATGGCCCCGAGTGTCAACTGCCCATCTAATACGGCTTTGGCCACAAAAAATGTAATGACCAGGTTTTTGCCCTCGTTGATAAAGAATGCCCCAGCCTGCTGGTATTGGCTGATGGATAGCCCTTTAAAACTTAGCCTAAATAATGCTGCTTGTAACCGCTCCCATTCCCAACGTTTGGGCTTGTCACAGTTGTTCAGTCTTATTTCCTGCATACCGAGTATGAGTTGCATGGTGGCTGTGTTTTCTTTGCTAGCCAATGAGAACCGTTGAATGTCTAGTTTGCGGCGGTACTTTAAAAAAAAACGAACCCAAAGAAAGTATAGGATACTACCTATTACGAAAACTACGAATACAGGCACGTTGTAAATGACCAATACAATGGAAAATATGACTAGATTAAAGAGGGAGAAAACCACACTTAAAGAACCTACAGTTAAAAATTGCTGTATGCGGGTATGGTCGCCTACCCGCTGCATAATGTCGCCGGTTTTTTTGGTGTCGAAGTATGCAACGGGCAGCTTCATTAGCTTAATCCAAAAATCGGATAGGATGGAGATATTTACCCTTGTACCAATGAACAGTAAAATACGACTACGAATGAAATCAGTAATAGTTCGGCCGGCAAAGAGAAATAACTGTGCAAATAAAATGAGGTAAATGTATTGCAGGTTATGGGTGTTAATACCAACATCAATAATGCTTTGAGTTAGAAATGGCATGATTAGTTGTAGCAAACTGCCAATAAGTAAACCGAAAAGCAACTGCACAAAATACCGCTTGTATTGAGAAAGGTATTTTGTTAAAAAGCCCCAGCTAATGCCCGGGGCTTTTGTTTCTGTTTTGTTGTAGAAGGCTGGTGTTGGCTCTATCAGCAGGGCTATCCCTTGCACCTCATCGCTGGTGTTTAGCCACTTTACACAAAATTCTTCTTTGGTATATTTAATGATGCCATTGGCAGGGTCGGCTACTTCTATTTTCTTTATCGTAGAATTGGGGGTAACAATTACAAAATGGCTTTGCTCCCAATGGATAATACAGGGCAGTGGTGCTTCTTTAATTAATTTTTCGAAACTTATTTCAACGCTGATGGTTCTGAAACCTAACTCTTCGGCAGCATTGCTGATGCCGAATAAGTTTACGCCTTCTTTGCCTAGTTCGGTGTGGTTGCGAATGGTCTCAATATTCATGTTCTTGCCGTGGAACCTGCTTAGCATATATAGGCAGGTGGGGCCGCAATCCATAATATTCTGTTGCTTTTTGAAAACGAAGGACATTTAAAGATACTTGTTTATGATTTCAATTATTTCCTTACTATCAGGGTTTGGTGCATTTGTATGTATTAAATTTCCTTTTTTGTCATACAATAAATATCTTGGAATTGCTGTCAATTTTAATTCTTTTAGGAACAGGCTTTCTTTTGGTTCTAGTACTAAATAATTACTATTATATGATGAGATACCTTCACTAAATGCCGCTTCTTTCCATTTTTCAAAGTTGTCGTCAATTGAAATATAAATAATTGAAACGTCCTTATTTAAGTACATGTTTCTAAGTTTATTCGAGGCGGGCATCATTGTTCTACATGGAGCACACCAAGACGCCCAAAAGTCAACATAGACTAGCTTTCCAAGATTCTGCTTAATAATTTTTTTGTATGATACTGTATTTTCTCTGGTTGAATTTGTAAGTAAGCTTTTAATTGCTACGCTGTCGGAAATTGAAATAGACAATGAATTTATTGCATAATTTCGGTAGAAGGTATCAATCGCAGAGGAAATGAATTTGGAATAATACGATTTGTATATACTTGACAAATCATTCTCTTGAATTCTTTGCAAACAGGATAATTTAACAAAATCTAAAACCTTCCCCCTACAATAGTTTGAAGCTGAATCGTAAGCTGTTTGATAGTCGTAACCAATGTACTTCACCCCCTTTTTTGATAGAGTTCCTTTCAGAATTATTTCAGGGATAAACATTTGTTGTAAGAAGATACGATAGTCTGGAAAATAGCTATCTAATAATTTTTCGTCTTGCAGAGAATACTCAGAAATTAGCGGCTTCCAATCTTTTCCAATGTCATTATAAAACTTACTTAGCTTAGAAACCAAAAGATACTTTAGAGAATAAGACAGCCATTCGTAACAGCCATCTTCTAATAAATTTCCTTTTTCTAAAGAATCAAGAAATCGTAGCTGTTCTTTGTATTTAACTCTGTTTTGTTCAATAAGTTCATTTATACTTTGTTCAAAAATTATCTGATTTTTTTGGGTTCGAATATACTGAAAAGCCGTTTTAGATATATACTGTTTCTGAAATGTTCTATTTTCTAGTGTATCCATTTTTTGTATCAACGAAGCATAATTATCGTTAAACCGATTTAGAAAGGCTGCTTGAGAAAATACCTTTTTTGTATTTGCGGATTTATTTACAACGCTTATTTTACCACCCTTATCACTTACCTCTAAGCTATCCCCAGGGTTAACAATTATTTTATCAAAACTCAAATCTCCATTACCAATTGTTAAAACCTTTCGGACTAAAAGAGGAAGATTGATACTTTGTTTATTTTCTGAGAACTTGTATTCCTCTACACGACCAAACTTATTAATGTATTTGGCAGAAATGAATGAATAAGCATCCTTTGAATTAATTGTCTTGGTATTAATAAATATATTAGTAGATAATACTGCATCTATCTTATCCTCATTTTTCTGATTTTCATTTAACTGCCTATCATTACAAGCGTATGAAAAGAAAGACATTAACAGATAAGATATAAATATAAATGGTCTCATATAGAGTGTATTTAAAAGATGCTGTATTAAATACAGCATCTTTTGATTTTGTTTTAATTTAATTCCATGAACAAGAAGCACAACACCAGTTTCCTGTGGGATTTCCGGCAAAAGAGCCATCGTCATTCCAAACTCGCATTTCACTAGTTCCTGCTACATATAGTGCATTATCTCTAGTTGCACCATTTCCATCACCATCATAAGCACGATGCCATGTTCCATCGGTTGTTTTAAATCCACAAGTAATGGTACCACCATTAACTTTCTTTTGAGCATCTTTACTCAAAATGGTTACACCTTGTAACCCTGCAATTGTTTTTAGCATGTTTTTTTGCTTTAAACGTTAAATAATAATTGTTACCTATCTGTTGTCGACAAACAGCTTGTTTGTGGCTTCTGTACTTTTTATATGGTCAGAAGCGTCTAGCATTTCTGCTAATACATATTCTATATCGGTTGGCCTGTAAAATGGTGGAAACCTTTTACCGTTAATTATGATTGTTGGCGTCATGTAAATATTATTCTGATGACACCAGTCTTTTTGTTGCTGGATGGTATTAGTTACCGCTTGTTGCAATGTTTTACCATGTTTCTGTAAAAAAACTTCTGGCTTGGGATTGCTATACCATTCTGTAATCAATAGGCTTGCTGCTTCACTTCTTTGAGCCAGTAAATGACCTGCAATAATTGTTCTTGGGTCTTTATTGTTCAGCGGTACATAGAAAATTAATCGTACAGATAGGTCGTTGTGGGTAGCAATTAATTTTTCTACCACACTATGTAGCTTAATGCAACTTTCGCATAAAGGGTTAGTGATTATAACAACTTGATTATTGGCATAACTGTTCCCAATTTCTATGGTACTGAAATCAAACTCAGTTTGGATAGAAGGTTGCTGGTTTAAATATGGGTTTAGCAAATGATAATTTCTTCTAAACGACAAGGATTCAATGGTTAATTCCTTTAAGGCTGTACTTGTTGTCAAAACTGGAAATAATAATTTCCACAATAGAACAATAGTAATGGTAACGGATAGCAATAATAACAGGCTGCTGATATTAATAGCAGCTACACCTGCCCAACTTATTACTAAGCTTGCAATGATGCTTTGAATAAAAAGAATAGCAACAACCCGCAAACAAAGCGGACACCATTTTTTAATGATTAACTTTTGTAGGTATAAAGAATATGCTACAAACGGGATGGCAGCAATGCTTATCAAATACAGCAACCCGTTTGTAGATACTACTAAACCACATGATAAAAGGCAAATGAAAATTTGGGAGGCGAAATAAACAATACCAACATCGCTTAAACCTATACTCTTTGTTAGTTTGGCCGCTTTAGAATTTAGTACACTATCGCAACTGGTATTTTTGCTTAGTGTGCAAAATTTTGAAAGGATTCCGTTATTTAGCCCTAATTGGTGGTTAACAATAGCAATACATATTCCTAAACCAAGTTGGGAAATAATAAAAAATATAATTGAAAATGACGTTGGATTTGAGAACGTATAGATTACAGTTAGCAATATTGGTAGTGCAGCATAAGCAAGGACAGATAAATATGGCGGTAGCCATATTTTTTTTGTTCTTGGTTTCTTTTCTACCACTACAATATTGCCTGTCCACAATGCCTTTAATGCTTCAATGGTTATTACCTCCGGCATTTTTTCACCTAAATAAAGTTTGATGTGTCTATCGGTTTGCGGATACAATAATGCAAACTGCTGTTGATGGTCTTGTTGTATATATGCAATAAATGGTTCTGTTAAATTGGATAACGCTTCAAATGGAAGTTGAGCGGCCGTGTTTTCGATGCCAAATTCTGTTAAGGTGTCTGTAACCGATGTTAACCCACCATAGTCGGGATGGGAAAGCAATGAGATTTCAAACTTGTTAAAATCAATGGCATAGTTGGCTTCTTTGAGCCATTTAGATAATATGTAATAGAGTGTGCGGTTCATTAACGTATTCTTTAAAAGTGGCGGCAAAACCAATACCATTATAGGTATGCAGATTTGCAACTACAAACAGCTTATTAAAGAAAACGAATAGAAATGCGATGGGATACATAAACAGGCTAAGTATCCCGTTTAGCAATGCAACCATATAGTGAAGAAATTTCCAAGGTTCCCAGTTACTAACTGTTTGTCAGGGGTATAAAATTAGGGGGGGGGGTATTGAAACCACCAAATTTATTTTGATTTTAAATGTTAAAATTTAAATAATTATACAGAAAAATGTAGCAAAAAAAATTCTATAAACTGCCTACCATATTAAATAAATATGTTTTTAATAAACACGTGTTAATGATACTTTTTGTAACCGTTTTATGCAAGCGATGCAAAAACCCATTCTTATTTAAATCAAAAATCGACACTTATAAACGCCACAAAGGTTTACGGAAGTTTTCTAAAGGTTTCAACTTGCTTGTATAAATGTGGTACTTAAAAGTATGCACCGCCCATATCTATCCTCAATTTATTACAGCAGTTTTTGCGTTGTAGTTTAACTATTTGAAGTATTAAAACAGTAGATAGTGGTATTTCTTAGCTTCATAAAATAACCAATCCGAGTTTTTGCAAACAACCGACACCACATTTGCACCACCTTACTACATTTGCTAAATAAACAGAACATAAATTATTTTGGAATGCCGGTTATTAAACCAATGATAAGCCCCGATAAGCAGGATGACGCAGACCTACTCGATGAAACCGACAAAGGCTGCCGCATTATTGTTTGGAACGATGATGTGAACAGTTTTGATTGGGTAATAGAAACGCTGATGGCCATCTGCGGCCATGGCCGGGAACAGGCAGAACAGTGTGCTATGATTATTCATCACAACGGTAAATATGCTGTGAAGGAAGGCGATTTTGAAACCCTTCGTCCCATGTGCGAAGCCATTATAGACCGTGGGTTGAATGCTACGATTGAGGACGCTGATTGATTTTTGATTTAGGATGTGTGATTTCTGATTACCCTTACTCAATAACAAATGAACCAACTGGAACAATACAACAAGGAGATAGCTACACTTTGCGTAACACACAAGGTGAAATATCTGTATGCTTTTGGTTCGGTATTGACTGACAAGTTTAATGCCGATAGTGACATTGACCTGATTGTTAATTTTTCCACTATCGAAATTGAAGAATATGCAGACAATTACTTTGAGTTTAAATTTTCATTACAAGATATTCTTAAAAGATCAGTTGATCTTTTGGAGGAAAAAGCTATTAAAAATCCATTTTTTAGAAAAGCTGTGTACCAACAAAGACAATTGATTTATGGATAACGATGTAAAAGCCTGGCTGTATGATATTTTAAATTTTCGGCTCAACCCTTAAGTGTATTTGTAGAAAAAATACAGGGTTTGCCGACGGTTTAATAGTAACAATCAGATGAACGGAGCCCCGTAATGCTACAAGGTTATAACGTTCGCCAATGTCGCCTAATCAAGGTTCAAATGCCTGGCTAAAAATATTTTTTACTTCCCAATTTTCCAATGCCGTTACTACAAAACGTATCACTAAAACCTTACAATACTTTTGGCATTGCGGCCAATGCAAAATGGTTTGGCAGTTTCAGTACTTTGGATGAACTAAAAGAAACACTTTACAGCCGCCAAATGCCAACTGAAAACTGCCATCTGATTCTCGGCGGCGGCAGTAATATTTTACTTACTAAGGATATAGACGGGCTGGTGCTTAAAAATGAAATCGGTGGAATAGAAAAAGTACATGAAACCGACGAGCATGTTTTTATTAAGGCCGGGGCGGGTGTAAACTGGCACCAATATGTACTGCATTGTATAGAAAATAATTGGGCGGGTGTAGAAAACCTGAGCCTGATACCCGGCTGTGTAGGAGCAAGCCCCATGCAAAATATCGGGGCTTATGGCGTGGAAATAAAAGAGGTATTTCACCAACTGGAAGCCTGGCATTTGCAGGATAAAAGTCTGGTAACTTTTGGGCTAGATGATTGTGCCTTTGGCTACCGCGAATCGGTTTTTAAACGAAAATACAAAGGGCAGTTTGTGATACTGAACGTAACCTACAAACTAAACAAAAAAGCCAGCTTTAATACCAGCTACGGCGCCATTAATCAGGAATTGGAAAAAATGGGTGTGCAGCAACCAACCATTAAAAACATTAGTGCAGCAGTGATTAATATTCGCAACACTAAACTGCCAAACCCTAAGGTGATTGGTAATGCTGGTAGCTTTTTTAAAAACCCCGAAACACCCTTGGAGCAGTTTGAAAAACTGAAAGCTATTTTTGATGGTATCGTTGGGTATCATTTACCCAATGGTAGTGTAAAACTGGCTGCCGGGTGGCTTATAGAACAGTGCGGCCCCAAAAAGATTGGGACAAGTTGGAAGGGTTACAGGCTTGGCGATGCTGGCGTACATGCAAAGCAGGCATTGGTTTTAGTAAATTATGGCAGGGCTACTGGTTTGGAAATTTTACAGTTATCCGGCGAAATTATTACTTCGGTAAAAAAGCAGTTTGGGGTGGAGCTGGAAAGGGAAGTGAATATTTTGTGAGGTGGGTTTACATTTTGTAATGTGTTAACTTTGAGTCATCATGCAACGTTTTTTAAATAAACAGGGTCAAACTTTTAAATCTTAAAATATGAAAAAAATAACACTGCTTGCTGTAGTCCTTTGCTGCATTCAATTCGTTTTTGCACAAGATAAAATTTACCGCAAAAACGGACAGACTGTAAACTGTAAAGTAATAGAAATCGGCACCGAAACTGTAAAGTACAAGCCTACAGATAACCCCAACGGCCCCGATTATTCTATTGATAAAAGCCGGATTAAAAAGATAGTTTTTGAAGGTGGCAAAGAAGAAACATTTACCATTAACATAAAAGACCCTGAACTTTATGGAGACCAATTGAGAGAAGCCATTAAAATTAAATTTTTAGCACCCTTAAGCGGCTACACACAAATTAATTATGAAAAAAGCACCAAAGTGGGACAAGGTTATGAGTTTGCACTAGGTATTATTGGTTTAGGTAAAAATCAATTGATAGATTTTGGTTACAGCTACAATACAGGCACTTTACAAAACACTAAGAAAAGCCCTTTCGGTATTTTTATAGGCGCTGGTTATAAATTTAATAAACTGCCAGATTTTCTTTTTAATGGTACCAAATTTAGCCACATTATGCAGGGCGTTTATGCAAGACCAACTGTACTGTTAGGTAATTATAAGGAGAACCGGATGTTTTATAAAAGCATAGGTAACCTGTATGAAGTAAGAAGGCAAAGTGTCACCTTTGGATCGCTTACGATAGACCTTGGTAAACAATGGGTATTTGGCGAAAAGTTTTTGCTTGACATTTATGGAGGTTTGGGTTATGGTTTTGATAATAAAAAAGGTGATGGCTTTTTTAATAGTGATGATGTATCTAACAACTATGGCTCATTTAGAGTAGGCGCTAATGGAAGTGGACTTGGTATGTCTTTTGGCATACAGGCAGGCTTGCTAATCAACACTAAAAAGAAGAAGTAAATTGATTTCTTATCAATAAAAAGAGAGCCTCAGAATTTATGTCTGAGGCTCTCTTTATTTTAGTCAATGTTCATTATTATCACCTCATTACTTATAATCTTCATCATCTAAATCTTCATCGGTTAAACTGCCCGTACCAAGGTTTAACATGGATCCCATAAGGTCTTTAAACTCAATACGGCCTTCTATGGTTTTTTTGCTAATGAGGGAGTAAGACGATAAACCATGCAATACAAACTCCATTAGCAAAGCCGTTTCCTTTTCATTGGCCCGGTGAAAAAACTTATTTACCAGAGCATGGAGGCCACTTACTTTGTACAATAACTGCACCTTCATGTCATCGGTAGCGTCCAATAGCATATCTAGTTTGTTACCGCTATCGAACCATGCTACTACTGCTTTGTATGGGTTTTCCTCTTCTTTTATTTGCTGGCCTTTGCCGGTGTTGCGGCGTTTTTTTAGCAGTTCGGGGTTAGGAAAATATTGTATAAAAACGCTACGTATAGATTTTTCCAACAGGTTTACTGCCACCTGATACGGGCCTTCCTGTTCGCCTTCGTACACCAATTCTATTTTGCCGGTTATGGATGGTATAATGCCCACCAAATCGCTAATCCACACAATGGTATTTTTCTCGTTGTGAATGATGGCCCGCCGCTCTGCACTGCTCACTGCATTTTCGTAAGCCGCAATGGTAAGCCTAGCACTTACACCGCTCTTTTTATCTACATATTCGTTGGTACGGGCTTCGAAGGAAAGTTGTTCAATCAGTCGTTTTACCAAATCGCTTACACCAATCCTTTCTGCCTGATCTTGATGCACGTTGGCTTCCTGTTCTGTAATGGCCAATGATGTTTCTATAGTTTTGGGATAGTGCGTTAAAATCTGGCTTTCTATCCTGTCTTTCAGCGGTGTTACAATGCTGCCACGGTTGGTATAATCTTCGGGGTTGGCGGTAAATACAAACAGAATATCTAGTGGCATCCTCAGTTTAAACCCACGGATTTGTATGTCGCCTTCCTGCAAAATATTGAACAAAGCCACCTGAATACGAGCCTGCAAATCGGGCAGTTCGTTGATAACAAAAATGCCACGATTACTACGGGGAATAATGCCGTAATGCAGCACCCTTTCATCGGCAAAGCTGAGCTTAAGATTGGCGGCTTTTATGGGGTCAATATCGCCAATTAAATCAGCTACGCTTACGTCTGGCGTGGCTAGTTTTTCACCATAGCGCTGGCTGCTGTGCAGCCATGCAATCGGCGTATCATCGCCTTTTTCGGCTATTAAATCCACAGCATATTTGCTAATGGGTTTCAGCGGATCGTCGCTTATTTCGCTACCGTCTATATACGGAATATATTCATCCAGCAGTTCGGTCATTTGCCTGGCCATACGGGTTTTGGCCTGTCCACGAAGGCCGAGAAACAAAATATTGTGGCGGCTCAGCAATGCCCGTTCTGTATCTGGTATTACCGAATCTTCGTAACCCAAAATGCCGGGAAAGGTTTCTTCTTTTCGTTGCAAACGAAGTATCAGGTTCTGGCGGATTTCTTCTTTAACCGACTTTGTTTGGTAGCCGCTTTTCTTAAGCTGGCCAAGGGTTTTGATTGTGCTATGGTTCATTTATTAGGCTGTCTGTTATTTATTTTAGTAATGGTCTTTGCAAGAAATGATGTTTATAGCAGCGTCTGTAACCTGATATACAATTCGGTGTTCGTCATTAATTCTTCTATTCCAAAACTCTTTTAGCTGATGTTTTAGAGGCTCTGGCTTTCCAATACCATCAAAGGGGTCACGTAGTATATCTGTTATCAAATCTGCAATTCTTTCCTGTAGTTTTTTATTGTCTTTTTTCCAATGATTGTATTCATCAAAGGCTGAAGGGGTAAAGTTAATTGTCCTCATTTCCTCAAATCATCAAGGCTTACTGCAATCAAATTTCCCGTGTTCAGCTCATGAATCGACTGTTGAAATTTATTCCTGTTGGCTTCTGTAGAAAGCAATGCTGTAGTACTGTGATCATCTTCTTCTACAGTTATAATCAGTTTTTTTTCACCAAAAACAGATTTGATTTTTGTAAGAAAATCATTGTCTAATTCGGATGGTTCTAAGTGAAATGTGGTAGTCATGCAATAAATTCATCGTTGTTAAAAGAAAATCCACAAACCGTCTTCCTTTTCCCGTTTTCAAAATCTTTAAAGTTAAAAGCCCCTAGTTTGTTCAGGTAAGCGAAGAGCACCATGCTGTTTTTGTTTTTTTTAATCACTTATAAACTGGCAAAGGGTTTTGATGGTGTTCTGGTACATTTATTAGGTGATGCCTCTTTACTATTTTTTTAGAAGAATTTTAAATCTGCCGCAACTTAACGGCAATTGCCACCTTTACAAACGCACAAAAATCGTTGTAGGTTAAATCTTGAACTGATGTATGCTTTTCGAGCATCATCATGGGAAGTTTGAGCGCTATAAAATCCAGGTATTCTTTTTCAATCTTATTGGCAGAAACAATTTCCGCTTCAGGCATAGCGGCAGCAAGCCAGTTACGAACGTACCTTATAATGCTTTCAATTTTTCCATTGTGGGCTTTAATATCCACACCGTTAATATCAGACAGGTATTTTTGGTAGTCATACTTTTTTTTCTCAAAAACCAAAGCATTCTTTTCAGACTGATTTGTTTCACCAAACCTCTTTGCTCCCCAAAACAACCCCAATTCAAAGGGCATATTAAATCTTGGCAACCCATTCACTTCGTCCAGTTCTACTCTTGAAATATCATGGATTCCAAATCGACATTCCTTTATTATCCTGATAATTTTATCCAACCTAATATCTGAAGCATCATCTTCTTCCATAGCACTTCTTGGAAAAAAACCACAACGAAAAACAGTAAAAATTATAGCCTGTAAAAAAGGTTCGTAAGCATTATCAAATGGACAGTTAATAAAAACAGAGCTTTTATTCTCAATAGCATTATGCATATACTATGCTTGCTTTGGCAACTTTTACTTTATTTCCCCTTTTAGTCTTGTGATGGTTAATTGGCTTATCTATAATGCCATAAGCTATTTTGGCCACCCTAATAATTTCATCCATTGGTATGGTAGTTTTCCTTTCGATATCAATGATTGTCACTTCTTTTTTTTTCATTACTGGTAGATTTAAATAATTATAAGCGCATTGTAATTATTGTAGTTTTTAATAGCCAAAAAGCAATATCCATTTTTTACAAAACCAACCACTCTAATTCTTACTCTTTCTATTTTGTTTTCTTAAAGCTACATAAGCCAAAATCGCCGCTTCCATTAAAACCGACCTATCAACGTTTGATTTCCGCTTTACATCCTTTATTACAACGTCTTTCATACTTAAAAGTTTGATGTGAAGTTATTGTTTTCTACCCATTTTAATACACCGTCTTCCTCTTACCGTTCTCAAAATCCTTAAAAATAAAAGCCCCCAGTTTATCCAGCGAAGCAAAGAAGGCTTTACCGTTATTGGTCTCTGTAAACTCTGTTACAAACCGCTGCAGGTAAGGGTCGCTGGCTATCATAAATGTGGTGATAGGTATTTTTACCTTCTTGCATTGGGCAGCCAGGTTCAAGCAGCGATTGAATATTTTCCGGTCTATGCCAAAGCTGTTTTTATAGTAGCGTCCATTTACCTTCAGGCAGGTGGGTTTGCCATCGGTAATCATAAAAATTTGTTTGTTGGGGTTCTTGCGGCGGCGGAGTAAATCCATAGCCAGTTCCAGACCGGCTACTGTGTTGGTATGGTATGGCCCTACCTGCAGATAAGGCAGGTCTTTTATTTCCACGGTCCAGGCATCGTTGCCAAATACCACAATATCCAAGGTATCTTTCGGGTATTTTGTCGTAATCAATTCACTCAAAGCCATTGCCACTTTTTTGGCAGGCGTTATGCGGTCTTCGCCGTACAAAATCATGCTGTGGCTAATGTCTATCATCAGCACGGTGCTGGTTTGGGTCTTAAAATCCGTTTCCCGTATTTGCAGGTCATCTTCCTGCATTCTAAAGCTTTCTATGCCGTGGTTAATCTGTGCGTTGCGGATACTTTCGGTAAAATCTATTTGCTCCAAAGTATCGCCAAACTGAAATGGTTTTGTTTCCGGGTTTAGTTCATCGCCGGCACCGGGTTTAAACGTTTGGTGGTTACCGCTCTTGGTTTTCTTCAGTTTGCCAAAAATGTCTTCCAGGCTTTTTTTACGGATGCCTTGCTCGGTTTTTGGAGTAATTTTTATTTCTCCAAGGCCGTTGTTATCGTCTATATAGCCTTTCTCTTTCAGTTCTTCCAAAAAGTCGCCCATACCATAATTGTTGTTGGTAAGCTGGTATTGCTTATCCAGTTCGTTCATCCAGTTCATGGCTTCGCCCATGTCGCCATTGGTATAGGTAAGCAGTTCCAAAAGCAAATCCAGCAATTGCTGAAATTTACTTTTTTCGTTATCGTTGGGGTCAAAATTTGTAAATCGGTGTCCTAACATATTTCCGGAATATTTGCAATGAAGATAACAAGGATACTGCCAGAAAGTTGCCGGTGCGGTATTGGCAGCGTTTACGAGAGGGATAGCAGCACGGCTGACACGGCTTGTGGCGGATGAAGACGGATTTTTTTCTTTTTACCTTCTAAATTTTTCCTTTTTAGCCAGGCAATTGAGCCCTGATTGGGCGACATTGCGAACGTTTTAAACCCCGTAGCATTACGGGGCTCCGTTCTACAGTGGTAATTCTATTTAACCGTCAAAAATCTCCGCCCAATTTGTTACATTTTTATTGGTTAGAGTGAGACACCATTTATCGGTTAGATTTAGACACCAGCATGGCGTCTCTACAATAAAATCACCCTGTCATTATTGCCCCAAAAACTTCCGCAAATTTTTCTTTCAAAACCGTTTTTACTACTTCCATATCCACTTCATATCCCAGCTCTTTTTGCATAGATGTAACCTGCTTCTCTGCAATACCACAGGGAATAATGTAGGTAAAATAATCGAGGTTGGTATTTACATTCAAGGCCCAGCCGTGCATGGTAATCCATCGGCTACAACGTACGCCCATGGCACAAATTTTTCGTTCTCGGCCTTTAATATCGGCATCTATCCAAACGCCGGTTTCGCCGCTGCTACGCTGGCCAATTATGCCAAAATGGGCAATGGTTTTTATAATCACTTCTTCCAAACTACGCAGGTACCAGCCTATGTCGGTTTTAAATTTTTCCAGATCTAAAATGGGATAGCCTACCAGTTGCCCAGGCCCATGAAAAGTGATATCGCCGCCCCGGTTTATTTTAAAGTATTCGATGCCTTTTTCGGCTCTTGTACTTGCATCTATCAATATATTTTCTTCGTGGCCACTTTTGCCAAGGGTGTACACAGGTGGATGCTCTACTAAGAGTAGGCGGTGCGTAGTGAGTGGGTAATGGGTAGTGGGAGGTTTTTGGCTATGAAACGCCCTTTTTATCTCCACATTTTTTTGCAGAATTGCTTCCTGATAATCCCACACTTCTTTGTAGGAAGTAGTCCCCAAATCCTGAACGGTTACAATTTGTTGCGGCATGTGTTTGTAGTGCTAAAAGATGATGCTGTTAGATATGGCCGAATAGGGGCATGTATTAATAGCTTTATAATTTTTTGCAACCCCTCATTTAAGGTATTCCGTTCTAGCTTTTATATTGCCACTAAAATGATGCCCCGTTACCAAACATTGGTAGGGCAGCTAGTACGGGATTTACCCCTGCGGCCACCACTACCATTGCCGTTTCTATTAAATAATCCACCTAAGGAGAAGCCTCCTGTTTCGCAGTCGTTTAGCCGAAGGCCAATGGTAAACCCCGTAAAATAATACCAATCGTCTTGTTTGGCGTTGCCACGGCCCGCCCCCTCAGTTGGGTACGGTTTGTTAGGATCTATTTCTCTTCTTCTAAAGGCCAAGTCAACAGCTGTTTGCCCACGGGCATTGCGAAGTGTGCTTTCGTCTGCAAAAGTTCCGCTTACATCGTCTAGATAATCAGTAAATAGTTTGCGGTGGCCAAATTCAAATCCAAGATTGAGGTTACAGTTTACCTGCCATTTAAACCCGGCACCATAAGGCACACAAAACTGGGTAAGCGAATAAGGTCTCTTTTCGGGGTATTGTGCTAGGCCCTGCCCCTCTGTACCAAGTGGCTGCAAAAAATATTTTTTGCCCTGATAACTGGTGTATGGGTTATAACTGAACACCCCTAGTCCGGCAAATACATAGGGAGTTACAGCAAAATTTTCCGGATTTATAAATCGATACTCTACACCTGCATGAAATTCACTAAGCTGCGACCTAAATTGTAAATTTCTATTTTTAAGATCTACACGGTTTATCTTATCGTTACCCTCAATACTACCCATGGCAAAGCCAGCACGTAAAAAAATATTATTTGTAAGGCCATATTTTACCACCATAAAACCCGCAGGCTTGGCAAGGTTCATTGTCAAAAAAATGGGCTGTAAGTCGCCCTGATAATTGCAGATGCCTCCAAAAAGGTCTATATCTATTCTTTGACCATGGCCACAGGTGCTAAATACAGCTATAAATGTGGTAATAAAACTAAGTTTCTTCAAAAGTTTTTCAGATTGTCTTTTACAAAGAAAACCTAACGCAATTGATTAACCAATTATTTTGATTTGAGTGTGTTGTTGTGAACCATTATTTTTGTTTCTTTTAAATAATACCATAATAAAACGGGACGTAGCGCAGTCCGGTAGCGTACCAGGCTGGGGGTCTGGGGGTCGCAAGTTCGAATCTTGTCGTCCCGACAAAAAAAAGCGAAGCAATGGCTTCGCTTTTTTTATTTTTATCCGCAATCGTTTACTACATAACTTTTACCAGCCACATGCACAGCCTTTGGAAAAAAATAGAATACTGGGATCAAACCCTTTTCCTGCTTATAAACCAGGATGGCAGCAATGCTTTTTTTGATAGCTGGATGCCCTGGATAAGGGAAGCTGTGTTATGGGCACCGCTCTATTTATTCTTAATGGCATTTGCATTGTTTAATTTTAGGGGCAAAGGTGCATTTTGGATACTGGCATTGCTGGCCACAGTAGCTTTAAGCGATATTGTAAGTAGCCAGATTTTAAAAGTGTATGTAGGCCGCATCCGGCCTTGTAACGACCCGTTTATACAGCAATACCTACGTTTTATTATTAAGCGATGCCCAAGTAGTTTCAGCTTTACATCCAGCCATGCTGCCAATCATTTTTCGGTGGCCATGTTTATTTATACTTCGGGCAGGCAAATAATTGGGCCAAAATTAAAACTGTTTTTTGTGTGGGCTGGCATTATCTGCTACGCACAGGTATATGTAGGGGTTCATTATCCGGTGGATATTATTGGCGGTGTGGCTGTAGGCCTTGCTATCGGCTATTTTATAGGCCGGCTTTTTAACCAGCATTTTGGATTACAGATGGGAGATAGAAAGTTAGGATAGCAACATCTCGTTATAGAACAATCTTTGCCAACCATTATTTCCGGCATGCTTATAATAAATCCGGCCTTCTTTCTTCTGTTCGTTTTACACTTTGCTCGTACCGCCAGTCTTCTATTTTAACGGGGTCGCCACTCAATAAAATATCGGGCACTTTCCAGCCACGAAACTCGGCGGGGCGGGTATATACGGGCGGTGCTAAAAGATTATCCTGAAAAGAATCGGTGAGAGCACTTGTGCCATCATTCAGCACACCTGGCAGTAGTCTGCCAATAGCATCTACCAGCACAGCAGCCGCCAGTTCGCCACCACTTAGCACATAGTCGCCGATGGATATTTCCATGGTAATAAAATGGTCTCGTACCCTTTGGTCGATACCCTTGTAATGGCCACAAATCAGCATCAGATTCTCCTTCATGCTAAGCTGGTTGGCCATGCCCTGATTGAATGTTTTTCCATCGGGTGTTAGGTAAATAATGGCATCGTAACTCCGTTCCTTTTGCAGGCTTTCTATGGCATTTACCAGCGGTTCGCACATCATTACCATACCTGCACCGGCACCAAATTGGTAGTCGTCTATTTGCCCATATTTGTTTACCGCCCATTGCCGAAGCTGGTGGGTATGTATTTCCAGCAAACCTTTATCCTGTGCCCGTTTCATCATACTATGGTTCAGTGGGCTTTCTAGCAATTCGGGTACTACAGTAATAATATCTATTCGCATAAAATTCTTTTAACAAAATTGTAATCTCAGATCTACATTTTTTATTGTCTTTTTAAAACCATGATAACTATTTTACAAAGATGCCTGATCCTTTTTTGTTTTGCATTGGTAAGTTGCGAAGTATATCAGCCAGCTCAACAATTTCATACAGTAAAGGCCACTATTACTCCTATTCCGCTAAAGCCGCATCAGCGTAGTGTCGATGTTTTTCTGGGAAAAGAACAACCAGTAGATTCCTTTTATAAGGTAAAAATGGTAGAAGCAAAATTATCGCCGTGGGTATCGGCGGATGCCTTACTTATAGCCATTAAAACACAGGCACAGCAAGAAGGTGTGGATGCGTTGCTGATAGATAATCTGAGCCTGCAAACCAGTACCGTTCAGAAAATAGAAACTGTGACGGGTGGCACCCAGTACAAAGCACTCTCCGGCCTGGGATTGGTGTATAAAAAGAACATGGATTTTGTAAATACCATTCTAAAAAAACAGCAGGTACAATGGTGGCTAGATGAGAACCCGGCACCCAAAGAATTTGAAATGGATTTTGACTGGAACGGAAAAAACACTTCGCTGAACGACCAGCTAATTGACAGATTTTTTAATGAAGAAGTATTGCCCTACGACTTGTTTGAAAACAATTATCAGCTAAGCAATAAATGGAGTTACAGTACCGATAGTAACAATAATATTATAGCCAAACAGCAAACTGCTACTTTACAAACTACTACTGTTTTATACGAATATCTAAACCAGAATCGCCCCTATTTTGCTACTATAAAAATAATGGATGCCACCAATAAGCAACGGAAACTAAAACTGATTTTTACCTATAATGACATTGGGTTACTAACCGAAAAAAGACTGACCGAAAAAGACAAAACAATCTGGACGGAGCAACTGACCTACGGTGCCAGTGGCAGGCTATTACAAAGCGAAAGATGGGTGATAAAAAACAACAAACAAACCACCTTATTCATCATTAAAAATGAATTTTATACGGTTAAAGATTTACCTCAGGCAGTATTGTAACACCATCCTCACTCCCCCATAAATCCACCAATATCCCTTCTTTGTTTTTTTGTGGGGCGGCCTATTTTACTTTGGCGTTTGCCAGTTTCAAAAGAAGTGGCTTGGTACTTTACAAGGTCTTTATCTTCTTCCGGCGTTTGGTCGGCGTAATAATTAATGGCTTCGGAATATTGCACCCTATGGTCGAGTAGGCCAGTAATTTTTATCACCCATTTACGGGCTTCGGCTTTTACATCGTACACATCGCCAATATTTACGGTACGGGCTGCTTTTACATTATCGCCGTTCAGCTTTACTTTGCCTTTATCGCAGGCATCCGCAGCTTGGCTGCGGGTTTTAAAGAGGCGGATACTCCAGAGATATTTATCAATGCGTAGTTTTTCCATTCAGAAATAAAACAATTTTTATGGTTAAATTAATGCGTCATTGCGAGGGTTCTTGCCCGTGGCAATCCCCCGCCAACATTGAACCAGCTAATAAATTAAACAACCCCAACTCACCAATCCTGAACATTCTCCCACAATTCTTTCCACTCCGGATTCAGAGCATTAATGAGTGCTTCTTTCCGCTTTCTATTCCAACCTTTCAATTGCTTTTCTCTTTCAATGGCAGACATTATAGTTGGAAAATCTTCGAAACATACAAGTTTGAAGCAATTTTATTTTGCAGTAAAACTATTGGGAAAAGCTTTTGTTCTGTGTTGCCAGATTCTTACTTTTAATTCAGATGTGGCTCCGACATAAAGAACCGTGTGATGTTCATTTTTGAGGATATAAGTATAGCCACCTTTGTTCATGAGGTTGACATTCTTTATTATTTAAGATTGTTGACTATTTGCCCTTGGGATTGCCACGGCCGGCAAGAACCGGCCTCGCAATGACGGTCTCTGCTACTCTTCAATATCTTATAAGTCCGCTATATCTATTATCCAAACTTGTTAAAAAATAGCTGGGGATTGCCACAGCCCGCAAAAACCCCTCCTCGCAATGCCGGTCATCTACCTTAAACTTACCCCCAACCACGCCATCATTCCCATCCCAACTTCTATCCCTCTTTCATCAATATTAAAAGTAGGTGTATGCACGCCGCTTGTAATACCCTTGGCTTCGTTGCGAACTCCAAGGCGAAAAAAACAGCCAGGAATTTGTTGGGCATAGTAGCCGAAATCTTCGGCACCCATCCGCATTTCGGTTTCACTTACATTATCTTTTCCCATAAAGTCTTCGGCCTTTTGCCAGGCAGCGAGGGTAAGGTTTGTATCGTTTAAAACAGTTGGGTAGCCTACACTAATATCTATCGTTCCTTGGGCACCCATGGTGGCACACAGTTCGGTTACATGTTTTGTAATAAGGGCATGTGCTTCGCTTCGCCATACCTCGTTCATACAGCGTAAAGTACCCATCAGCTTTACTTCGCTTGGTATTACGTTGGTGGTATTGCCGCCCTTAAAAGAGGTAATGCTAAGTACCGTTGGGTTAAACGGATTATTGTTTCGGCTAACGATTTGCTGTAAAGAAATAATGAGGTGCGAAGCAATTAAAATAGTATCAGCAGTAAGCTGTGGTGCTGCTGCATGGCCGCCTTTACTTTTAATACTTATGTATAATTCATCGGCACTTGCCATTACCGTACCAGTACGAAAACTAAGCCTTCCTGTATCCAGCCCCGGATGTACATGCAGGGCTATAATGCCCGTTGGTGCAGGGTTTTGCAGCACACCATCCCGTATCATATAACTGGCACCGCCCGGATTTTTTTCTTCGCCGGGCTGAAAAATCAGTTTGATAGTACCTTCCCAATCGGCTTTTGTTTCTTGTAAAATTTTAGCTGCTCCTAGCAGGCAGCTTGTGTGTGCATCGTGGCCACAGGCATGCATTATGCCAGGGCTTGTGCTCTTATAATCCACATCGTTTTCTTCGGCAATAGGCAGTGCATCCATATCTGCCCGAAGGGCAATAATACGGCTTGCTGGGTTGTTGCCTTCAATAATGCCTACCACTCCCGTAGTGGCCATTATGGTAAAAGGAATGCCAAAAGATGCCAGTTTTTCTTGTACCAGTTTGCTAGTCTCAAATTCTTGATAACTCAGTTCTGGATTGGCATGGAGGTGGCGGCGAACGGCGATGAATTCATCTTTATATACAGCGGCTAAGGCTTTAATTTTTTTTTGGAGCATGCAAGTTGTTTTGGGTTTAGTGTTCATAGTTCCATTGTTCACAAGTTTACTAGTTCACAAGTTTTAGCCTGATTGAATTCTGAACGTTCCTAATCAGGAATCAGGAACATTTGAATTTGCGAACTAGTGAACAAGTGAGCTGGTAAACTAATTAACTACTTGCCTTTCGCATCTACTTGTTCCAAATATTTCTTTTCGTCTTCGGGCTTTACTTTAATTAATTCTGGCACCACAAAAACGCCTTTGGGCATCATGTTAGTAAGCTGCTTGCGTAGGTTTTCTGCATCTTCTTTTTTAATAAAATCGCCAATTTTTAATTTAAAAAAAGGTGCCTGGTAACTCATATAAACCGCATGTTCGGGGAAACGACTTAGCAATTGCCCCTTGGTTTTGTAGGTCAGTTCTCTATCTGTGCTGTTAAGCACCATAATACGATAACCCTTGTATTGCCCGTTGCTAGATTTAAAACCAGCTACTTTATTAATGTCGCCCTGCTTTTTTAAAATGGTTTCTATTCGGCTGTCTTTATGAACTATAATGCCCGAATCTTGCTGTGCTACTGCAATTGAGGCACTAAGTAGTATCAAACTAAAAATTAAAATTATACTTGTTTTCATGTAGCGAATCTTGCTTTTTTTGATTTTGTTATTGGTATCGCCTTCGGCAATGGCGGCAAAAATAGTTAATAGTTTCCGTGTGCCGCCCCACCTGAAACAATTGCTATACTACTGCTGCATCCCAACCTTGTGGCACCGGCATCTACCAATGCTTTGGCAAACTGATAATCTCTTATGCCGCCTGAGGCTTTAATTTGCACAGCATCACTTACATGATTGCGAATTAGAGCTACCGCTGCTACCGACGCTCCTTTTTCGGCATAGCCGGTACTTGTTTTTATAAAATGTACCCCAGCAGCTCCATAAAGGTCGCAGCATTTTATTATTTCATCGTTGGTAAGTATGCCACTTTCTATAATCACTTTTACCACCTTGTTTTTGCTGCTAATAATCGGCATCAGGTGGTTAATTTCGTTGGCTACCAGTTGCCAGTCGTTGTTCTTTATGGCGGTGTAATTCATTACTACGTCCAGCTCATCGGCACCATCCACTATTGCCAAAACAGTTTCTGCCAGTTTGGCTTCTATGGCGGCATAGCCGAAAGGAAAGCCAATAACAGTGGCTACTTTGGGCAATTTTGTGGCTTGTAATTGTTTTAAATAATTAATGGCTGGCTTCACCATCATTGGCGGAATACACACGGCTGCAAAACCATTATCCACAGCTTCGCTACAAACTTTTTCTACCTCTGAAAGTAGTAAGCCAGGTTTTAAAATGGTATGGTCTATATAGCAAGCCAGATTCATTTGGTACATTGTTTTAACAACAAATATAATACCCCCCACCGAGCGGTTACCGCAATAAAATTTTAACAGGTTTACCGCTAAATGGTATTGTTAGTTGCAACTCCTTTTGGGCATCATTCCACAAAACATTTAGGTTACTCCTTGTATTATTGCCTGCCAATGGTACCAATATCCCATTGAGCATAACAGCTGGCATGTTCTGCTTTCTTACCTACAACCGAAAATTAAAATGCCTGGATGTAACTTTTATTCGGAGTAAAGACATGACCGAAATATTTACACACCTAAAACAAAAGGATAGGGCCCTGGCTACCAATATAGAACTGCACCAGTTAACCGATATAAATCGCTTACAATTACAAGAAGTGCTTGCAACCGCAGCTGCCTGGCAGCAGGAGGCGAAGCAGTTGAACATTCCGTTTATACAAAAGAAGAAGGGGCAATTGTCTGGATCTCTTAAGATAGGTCTATGAAAAAAATAACCTTTTCAAACCACGGCCACCTTTACATTTGCTGAATTTATTTTTTTGCAAATGACTAATCCAGTTTATAAAAAAGCACTATTGGTTTTGGCAGATGGTACTGTAGTTACAGGCCGTGCCTTTGGTAAAACAGGTACCACTAGTGGCGAAATTTGTTTTAATACCGGCATGACCGGCTACCAGGAAGTATTTACCGACCCTAGTTATTACGGGCAGGTGTTGATTATGAACACTGTTCATGTAGGTAATTATGGGGTAAAAAATGAGGATGTAGAAAGTAGTTCGGTAAAAATACGTGGCCTTATTTGCCGTAATCTGGAAACCGATTTCAGCCGTTTTATGGCCGATGGCAACCTGCAGGATTATTTGGTGGCCAATAATATTGTAGCCATTGATGGTGTAGATACAAGAGCATTGGTAGCGGAAGTACGCACCAAAGGCGCCATGAACTGTATCATCAGCAGCGAAGACAAAACCGTAGAAACACTGAAAGCCGAATTGGCAGCTGTACCATCGATGGATGGGCTGGAACTGGCAAGCATTGTAAGCACTACCGAAGCGTATATGGCCGGAGACCCTGCATCAGCAAAAAAAGTAGCGGTGCTAGATTTCGGCATCAAACAAAATATACTGACCTGCATTACAAGCCGAGGTGTGTATGCCAAAGTTTTTCCGGCAAAAACTACGGTTAAAGAATTGATGGAATTTGCACCCGATGGATTTTTTATAAGCAATGGCCCCGGCGACCCGGCAGCCATGCCTTATGCGGTGGAAACCATTAAAGAATTGGCTACGCTTGGCAAACCAATGTTTGGCATTTGCCTGGGCCATCAGTTGCTGGCATTGGCACATAACATACCTACTTTTAAAATGCACCATGGCCACCGTGGGCTTAACCATCCGGTAAAAAATATTATTACGGGCCGCAGCGAAATAACCACTCAAAACCACGGTTTTGGTGTGGACCCCGAAGCGGTGCTGAAAGCCGACCATATAGAGATTACGCATGTAAACCTCAACGATGATTCCATTGAAGGTATTCGGGTAAAAGGCAAACCCTATTTTTCTGTTCAATACCACCCCGAAGCCACGCCAGGCCCGCATGACAGCCGGTATTTGTTTGATGATTTTTTAGAGATGATGAATTAAGAGTAATTTGTGTTTAGACTGTAGTTTGACTGTTTTTTATAGAACATTAAGTACATAGTTAGCTGTAATTCTACACGACCAATATGCAAATTTGATAAGACGGCCAAAACTTCAAAAGAACCGTTATTTTAGCGGACGAATTTTAACGCAAGAATTTTAATGAAAAACAAATACGTAAACTTTATAACTGACGAGCATTTATTGAACTGCATTGACAATCTTTATAAAGCATATTTGAAAGCTAAAAATAATATCACAAAAAAGAATTTTTATACCAATAAGGTTGACACAATCAAATTAACATTTGACGCAAAATTTAACGATATTAACGAGGAGAGCCTTATCCAATCTGAAATTTTACGCCAAATAGACAAGTCTATAAACAATTCAATCGGTACATTTCACGAACAAATTTTAGGCGGAATTAAGGGTTTTGAAGTTGGTAAATTGAGTGGTTTTGACGTCAAAGCAACGGACGATACTTTGTTTGCCGACATCAAAAATAAGCACAATACAATGAACAGCAGTTCGGCAGAAAGCTTGTTTCAAAAATTAAAAGTGTATGCAGACACATACAAAAAAGCAAATTGTTATTGGGTTCAAATTTTAGCCAAGGGCAGTTTTAACGAACTTTGGAAAGGTGAAATAAATGGCAAAGAATATAGCCATAGCAGGGTTTTCAAAATTTCAGGCGACCAATTTTATGCTCTACTTTCGGGCAAGAAAGACGCACTTTTGCAATTGTACAAAGCATTGCCAAAAGCAATCAAAGATTATTTAAACGCAATAGAACACAATAATTCAATCGTTGAAAATTCTGCTATTGACGAAATAAAATCTGAAACCGAAACATCCAAACGCAGCATTTTAGACCAAATAACTTTTGAGAATTATAGTTACTATTTGAGCTTTTACAAACTGTAATATTGATTGAGAAACCTTATAATTGAGTAACCAACTTCTCTACCAAGGTTTACAGGAACAGCGTTGCCAATTTGCTTATATTGTTGGGCAATAGAACCTTCAAATTTCCAATCGTCAGGAAAAGTTTGAATTCTTGCATATTCACGAACTGTAAATGGTCGAGTTTCTTCGGGGTGGCAGCGTTCCGTTTGTTTTTGTGCAGGGCTGCAAGTTAAAGTTAGGCAAGGTTCATCCCAGCCAATTCTACGAGCAATTCCAGTTTTGCCGCCACCGAGATAGAAACTTCCACCCATAAATTGTTTTTGAATATCCAAAGGTAAATCACGCCAGTAACCTTTTTGAGGTACTAAATCCAACACTTCAATTTTACTTTTTGGATATTTTGCACCTTCTGATTTTGGCACATTGCTTTCAAACAATTCGCCTTTTTTTAAAGCATCTTTTAGGTTGTATATTTTTTTGTAGGGCTTCGGGTATTCATATTTTAAATCAATATCCTTTCTAATTCCTACAACAATTAACCGTTCACGTTTTTGAGGAACTTTGAAATTAATCGCTTTTAAAACCTGTATTGGAACTACGTTAAAACCAATTTCATCTAAAATTGAAATCATTCCTTGCAACGTTTTTCCGTTTTCGTGGCTCAACAAACCACGAACATTTTCGCCAATACAAATGGGTGGGTTCACTTCTTTTACAACTCTTGCAAACTCATAAAAAAGTGTTCCTCTTGCATCGGCTAAACCTAATTTTTTACCTGCATAACTAAATGCTTGACAAGGAAACCCGCCAGTTACGACATCAACTTTATTATGAAATTCAGAAAAATCAAAGGTTTTTATATCGCCTTCCAACACTTTCCAATTTGGACGATTTTTGCGTAAAGTTTTACAAGCCCATTTATCAATTTCGTTTAATGCGACACATTTTAGACCAGCTTTTTCCATACCAACAGCCAAACCACCTGCACCTGCAAACAATTCCAAAACCCGATATTCATTTTCAGGTTCTACAAAATTGGACACAGTATCTTTCGTATCTTGATTCAAAAAATCAGAAAACAAAGTTTGGACTTCAGCTTTTTTATAGACACGGTAATTACTGATAGGTTCACGGACGGCATTCAATTTGCCATCCCTGTCCCAACGCCTTAGCGTTTCTTTACTTTTACCAATTAGTTCAGACGCTTCTGACAACGATAAATATTCACTCATAACCAAGCTATTTAACCTTATACAATGGTTACAAACTTACAGACAAAAAATGACTTGTGCGATACCCAAACTAAAAAAGAACGACAGCTAAACATAGGGTTGTGGCAAAAGTGGGGCCAACATAGTAACAATGAGCTTTTGCAATTCTATCCTGCTGCAGTTCCGGCTTAACGGAATGCTATTGGGCTTTTTGTTCTTATCTTCAAATTTTATAACAAAATTGGGCTTCGTTTCCAAGCAAACGGAATGCTATTTACCGACCTTCGTCAAGCCCTGTTCGAATGAAGCAATGGCATTGGGTATTTTCATTAAATCGTAAATCCAAATTCGTAAATCGTAAATAAAAATGACCATCGCAATCATTAACGGCCCCAATCTTAACCTGCTTGGCAAACGGGAACCGGGCATTTACGGCAATCAGTCATTCGATTCGTTTTTGGATGCGTTAAAGAATAAGTACCCAACAATTACGTTTAGCTACTACCAAAGCAATGTAGAAGGTGAGTTGATCAATTATATACAAGAAGTTGGTTTTACTGCTGATGGTATTATACTTAACCCCGCCGGTTATACGCATACATCGGTAGCTTTGGGCGATGCTATTGCAGCAATAAATTCACCTGTGGTGGAGGTTCATATTAGCAATACTGCTGCCAGAGAATCCTTTCGGCATATTAGCCATGTGTCGGCAAAATGTGCTGGCACTATCATTGGTTTGGGTATAAAAGGCTACGAACTGGCTGTGGAATTTTTTCTTTCAAAATAAAAACCAATTAGGGAGTGAAACCCATCATTTCCATTTTAATGTTATTCTTTACAATGCAGTCGTTTAGTAAAAAACTACCGCCTAAGTTTTTTATTGATAATTACTGGAAGCATTTTGAATACTATCAACACAAAATAAAAAGAGAAAAATTTCAGTCCGTTTTTTTTCCGCACTTGCCTGGCGTAATTATATATGGCAGCGAAATAAGCCTGTTGCAGCGTAAATTGTTATACCACGAAATTGGTGTTCCCGTTTTTTTTAAACCCTCCTCATTAGAAACAGATGACGATGCATCCCAATACCTTAAATGGATTATTTTTTCCAAGGAGGATCCAAAGAAAATTTTTCCTGACATCATTCGCCGGCCATTGGGCTATGTACCCAATTTTATTACCGAAAGTTTCTACAGGTTTGGCATTAGTTTTCCTTTCTAGGTGGTTAATTGTTTAGTTCACTTGTTTACTTGTTCACTTGTTTACTTGTTCACTTGTTTACTTGTTCACTTGTTTACTTGTTTACTTGTTTACTTGTTCATTTGTTTACTTGTTCACTTGTTCACTTGTTCACTTGTTCACTTGTTCACTTGTTTACTTGTACACTTGTTTAATTGTTCACTTGTTTACTTGTTCACTTGTTCACTTGTTTACTGGTTCACTTGTTTACTTGTTTACTTGTTCACCATCACTTTTATACATAGTTTGATAAATAAAACCAAACCTCTTCATTTAACCAATCAACCAATCAACCAATAACTTACTTGGCCAAACTTTTAATAACATCGTATTTGGTTACAATGTGGTAGTTACCGCTTTCATCTTTACTTAAAACGGCTCCGTTTTCTTTATTAATTAAAGTGCTTAATCTTTCCAATGGCGTATCGTATGAAACCTCGGGATACGCAGACTCCATAACGCTTTGCACGGTTTGGTTCTTAATATCGGGGTTGCTAAAGATTTTGCTAAACAAACCCTGCTGGCTTAAAGCTCCCAGGTTTTGAAATCCAGTCATTACAGGAATATTTTCAATATCGTACTTGTCCATTAGTGCCACTGCTTCGCCTACGGTATGTTGTGGTTCTGTACTTACCAGCTTTTTTTTTGCCCTGCCGCTTACAATATCTCTAAAAGTTTTTACTTCTAAAAATCCACGTTCCATCATCCATTGGTCGTTGTATATTTTACCCACATACCGGCTGCCGTGGTCGTGAAAAACACATACCACTAAATCATCTTTTTTTAGTTTGTCTTTTAATTGCATTAAGCCCTGCAAGCAACTACCGGCACTATAGCCGCAAAATAGGCCTTCTTCTTTGGCTATGCGGCGAGCCATTACGGCGCCGTCTTTATCCGTTACCTGTTCAAAATAATCAATCAGGCTCATATCGTAATTCTTTGGCACAAAGTCTTCGCCAAAGCCTTCGCTAATGTAAGGGTGCACTTCGCCCATATCTATTTCGCCGGTGCGGAAATACTTGGTAAGCAGTGAGCCGTAAACATCTATGGCCCATATCTTAATGTTAGGATTCTTTTCTTTTAAGTATTGTGCTGTACCGGTAACGGTACCGCCGGTACCGGCTGTACATACAAAGTGTGTAATCTTGCCCTCAGTCTGTTCCCATATTTCGGGGCCGGTACTTTCGTAGTGAGCCTGGCGGTTGGCCAGGTTATCGTATTGGTTCATGTGGTAGCTGTTGGGCACTTCTTTTGCCAGTCGCTTGGCCACACTGTAATAGCTCATGGGGTCTTCGGGCAGCACGTTTGTTGGGCAAACGATTACCTCGGCTCCTACTGCTTTTAAAATATCAGCTTTCTCTTTACTTTGCTTTTCGGTAGTTACAAAAATGCATTTATAGCCTTTTACACAAGCCGCCAAAGCCAGGCCCATGCCGGTGTTGCCACTAGTTCCTTCTATAATAGTGCCGCCGGGTTTTATTTTCCCTTCCGCCTCGGCCACTTGCAGCATCTTTAATGCCATGCGGTCTTTAATGCTATTGCCGGGGTTAAAATAATCCACCTTAGCCAGCACCGTACAGGGGAATTCTTTGGTAATTTTATTTAATTGTATCATCGGCGTATTGCCAATGGTTTCCAGTATATTTTTTTTCCAGGCCATGGTTATATTTTGGGCAAATGTAGATTTTAAAACCGTCTGCAGTTTTGCTTATTCATTTTCTTCAATTCGGTAAAACAGAAAAAGGCATTTAAGATTCCTTTAGCCCCGATGCTTTTTAAAGGACACACCAACATTTCCTTGAAAATTAGCTATCGGTGGTGCCTGTTTATTAATATTTACAGCCACCTTTTCTACTAGTGTAGATGTTGCTAGAATTATATCTGCAATTTCCATAGCAAGTGTTTCGAGCAAGGGTTCGGGCTGCATCATTCTGGCCTTTACCATTTCGTAAATAGTAACGTAATTAACTGTTTCTAAGATAGATGTAACGATAACAGGTAAATCTTTTACCTCAATATCGAGGTTTACAATAAAGTTTCCACCCATTTTTTTTTCCTGCAGATACAAGCCATGGTGGCAAAAAAAACTGAGTTGATGTAGATGGATAGTCATAAACAAACAAAAGTAATGCGAAGTGTTTTTTGAAAATGAAAAACAATGCTTAAAACGGTGCGTTCATTCGGCTACATCATAAAATATCGCATCTTGCAGCCATACCAAAAACTTTGGTAATCATTTAAAATGACACCTTCTGCCCACCGATATTTCATTATTAATAAGCCATATAACATGGTATCGCAGTTTGTAAGCCCCGATAAAGTAGGCTTGCTTGGCGATATTGATTTTGAATTTCCCGAAGGCACACATGCCATAGGAAGGCTGGATAACCACTCCGAAGGCCTGCTCATTTTAACAACTAACAAAAAAGTAACCAAACTGCTTTTCGAAAGTAAAGTGCCGCACAAGCGAACCTACATTGTGCAGGTACGGCATCAGGTAACGCAGCATAGCCTTGAGCTGCTTAAAACCGGCGTTAGTATCCGCATAAAAGGAGGAGAAGAATACATTACCACGCCCTGCCATGCTGCAATCATCGAAAAGCCCGAAGACCTGTACACCCGCATCAACGATTTTAACGAAGCCCTTCCGCATACGTGGCTATCTATTACTTTAACCGAAGGTAAATACCATCAGATACGTAAAATGACGGATACCCTGCGCCACCGAACCAAGCGGTTAATAAGGGTTTCAATAGAAGATTTAAACCTTGGCAACCTGCAGCCCGGTTGTGTACAAGAAATTGATGAAGCAACATTCTTTACCCAACTGAAAATAGACAACTGGTAATTTTACATTTACCGCAGGGGCAGAGAGACAGGCAGTAACGCTGAGTTTTTTGAGATTTCTGTATTTGTATTCGCCCCATTTCGCTATGCGTTTCGCTCCTTCTTTGTGGCACTGAAGTATCCCTTATATTTTTGGTACCAAAATTAATGTCTACTAATTTAGTAGAATTTCTTTTCTTTACACACCAAAAGCACTACATGCAGGTATTATTTTAAAACAAAATTCTTGGCAACAGAACTTACCAATTCGAGCATTACAGAAGCCCCAGAAGCTACCAATAACCTGTTCCCCATTTTTTTAAAGCTTGAAAAAATGCGGCTGCTGATTGTGGGCGGCGGTTATGTAGGTATTGAAAAACTGAATGCTGTTTTGGCCAATTCTCCTGCAACAAGAATTACACTAGTGGCCACAGAAATAAGTGCCGAAATAAAGGCTATTGCAGCATACACCCCTACCCTTTTACTCATAGAAAAACCTTACAAATCAACTGATATTGATAATGTAGATATTGTGATAGCTGCCATTAACGATGCAACTATCAGCAGGCAGGTAGTAGCAGATGCTAACGAAAAGAATGTATTTGTAAATGCCGCCGACAAGCCAGACCTATGCGACTTTTACCTAAGTTCTGTGGTAAAAAAAGGCAATCTTAAAATAGCCATTTCTACCAATGGCAAATCGCCTACCGTAGCCAAAAGGCTAAAAGAAACCTTTGCAGAAATGCTGCCAAACGAACTGGATGAAGTGTTGGAGAATATGTCGGCCATACGCAAAAATTTAAATGGAAATTTTGCTGATAAAGTGAGCCAGCTAAACAATATAACCAAGCTGCTAGCTGGCAAAGAGATGGATTTGGAGGAAATACAAAAACCTTCGGAAAAAAAATGGCAAAAAGTGGTAAAGTGGTGTCTTTTCGCTTTTTGTTTTATGATTATTGGTCATGCTATTTTATCGTATATACCCATGCAGCCGGTAATAAATAGTATCAAAAGCATTCCCTATTACATTGACACCAATACCTTTTTACTTATGCTGCTTTGCGGGTTTATGGCACAAATGGTAGATGGATCACTTGGCATGGGCTATGGCACCATTTCTACTACTTTTTTACTAGCCATGGGTGTTAGTCCTGCTATTGTTAGTAGCCGGGTACACTCAGCAAGGGTATTTTCGAGTGGTGTGTCGGGGTACAGCCACCACCGATTTGGTAATATTAATAAAAAACTATTTAAGGCACTGGTTATACCCGGCGTAGTAGGTGCTATTATTGGTGCAGTGCTGGCATTTATAGGTAAAGATTATAGCAGTTGGGTAAGGCTGCCTTTATCGTTATATACACTTTATCTTGGATATTATATAATTCGTAAAGCCTATACTACAATAACTGCCAATAGCAAGGTAAAACGTGCCGGATGGCTAGCTGCTGTTGGTGGCTTTATGGATGCATTTGCTGGTGGCGGCTGGGGTGCATTGGTTACCAGTACGCTTATTTCTAAAAGAAAAAGCCCGCGTTATGTAATCGGCTCTGTATGCCTGGCCGAATTTTTTGTGGTATTTGCCAGTTCGGTTACCTTTTTTATTCTGCTACAAAGCATACCGCTTTTTGATGTTTTAGGGCTGATAGTTGGTGGCCTGATAGCTGCCCCAATTGCAGCAAGGCTTGTGGGCAAACTGCCTACCAAATCCATGTACATTGCAGTTGGCACATTGGTAATATTAACCAGCACTTTTACCCTTTGTAAAGTAATTACCAATCTGATGGCACATGGAGCTGCGGTTGGGCATTAAAAACTGTTTATTGTTACAAGTCGGCTTTACCCTTTACTGTACCGGCAATTATCTGCCCGCTTACTACAACCTTTTCCAGCATTTTTATTGCCTGCCAGGTAGGTGTTTTTGTTGTTGGTATTCAAAAATTAAATACCCATAACTGGGTAGCATTGGGTTTACTATCGTACCTATTTTTGTATAATAAAATACAAAATGAAAAGCAACATCAAAAGAATAATACTGAGCCTAATTATACTATTAACTAATGATGCTTACAGCCAATCTATTAACTATGCCGATTCGCTTAATATGCGGGATGTGGCTGATGCATTTCCCTTTATAAGTGGCGATGGGCTTTGCATATACTATCAAAGTGATAGAAATGGTGAAGCAGGCAGCATATTTTACAGTAACCGTACCAATACAAAAAGCTATTTTAAAGCACCTGAATTACTTGGCCAACAGTTTGAGGGAGATTTTGGCAGCCCCACACTTACCAGCAATGAGCTAACGATTTATGTATGGAATGGTAAAATTAAAAAATTATTTTCGGCCAGCAGGAAATTAAGAACAGATGCTTTTGGTGCTTTATCAGAGGTTATAGTATTAACCAAGAATGAATTTTATATTCCTGCAATTTCGGCAAACGGAAAACAACTTGTGGTTACCGACTATGAGAACGAATACCTGGTTTTTTTTGAACAGAATAGTAAAAATCAATTTGAATTAAAGTATGATTTCGAAAACAAGGAAAATGTATTTAAAGGCGCCAGATTTAGCCCAAATGGATTACAGCTATATGCTTTAAAAAAAGGAGGGGCAAAAAACGAAGCAGATGACATACTGGTTGTATTTACCAGAAAATCATTAACAGAAAAGTTTGATGCTTATAGATATGTAACCACTGCAAAAAATGAATTGATAACGGATGTATTTGCAAGTGTAACAAACGATGAAAAGACAATAGCAGTAACCAATAACGCTTACGACAGTTGGGCTTACAATGATATTTTGGTGTACGAAACCGGTAACCCTGTAAATACCATTGATAAAAATGCTACCCGTAAAAATATAGCATTGGCCTATAAGTATGCCAGCCCTAAAAAAATAATAACACCAGAGCCAATTAAAAAAAAAGAGCCTTTAAAAAAAGCAGACGAACCCATAACATTTACCGGCGGCCAGAATTTTGATAAAGTAGGGTATGTGGCCCAGGCCATAAATACTTCAACACCCGTTTACAAAACATTTACAATCCCAAAGGGGAACATATACGAGGGCAATACAGTAAATGGCATACCAAACGGCAAAGGAAAATTTACATCTAACAACGGCGAAGTGTACGAAGGGGATTGGGTAGATGGAAAACGACAGGGTAAAGGAAAACAAACCTACAAAAACGGGGATATGTACGAAGGCGATTGGCTAAATGATTTACAGGCCGGCAAAGGTAAATACACCTTTAATAATGGCGAATTATATGAAGGTGATTGGAGAAATGGGAAACGGGAAGGTAAAGGGAAAGCAACATACCCAAGTGGAGCCATATATGAAGGCCACTGGGTAAATGGTGTAAAAGAAGGTAAAGGGAATTACATTTTTAAAAGCGGGGAGCAATACAATGGCGATTGGAAAAATAATAAAAGAGAAGGTAAAGGAAAAGCCACTTTCGTAAATAGAAATATATATACCGGCGATTGGGTAGATGATAAAACAAACGGTAATGGTTCACTAACGTCATTAAATGGCGATATATTAACCGGCAATTGGATAAATGGTTTTATCGAAGGTGATGTATCGTACTACACAAAAGCCACAAACACAACCAAAACCGAAGTTTATAAAAATGGCAAACAAGTAAGGACTGAAGAGACTTATTCCGTGAGGGATGCTGCATTAGAAGCTACTTTAGAAGTGCTGCACAAAAGTTCAGAATCTTACTTTAAAAATGAAATGAACGAACAAAACTTGCTACAGAATTTCGGCAATGTTTTTCGCTACAAAACAGGATTTACTATAGATGGCTTTAAGCAAGTAAATATTGAAAAATACCAGGACAATAAAACAGTACTAATAGCAAAAAACAGCCTGCCCGAAAAAGAAGCTACTGCACTGTTTAATAAACTTAAAGAAGCCCTTTCTTATTATACTATGTTTATCTCCGGCCACAATCCCAGAAAAGATGAGCAGCGAAATGGTAATCTCCTGGAATACCGGTTTGCAGGTAGCAACAGAGGGCAAATTACATTGCTGTTAGAAAATGCACCTTTTGATATAGAAGCACCAATTGGCAGTGCAGAAAAATTTGATGTAACTTTTAAAATTGAGAAAAGATAAGTTTGTGAAGTACTGCTTTTGTTTATGCCACGTGTATCGTTGGCAAAAATCATTGTACCCAAATCTTTATTGCCATTAACTTTAGCGGCAAAATCTGACTGCTTTGCTACATCTTTTTTTTTACCATATTTTTTTAGCCATTTACTGGGCAGGGGTTCGTATAGTTGGTATTCAAAATAAAAAGGCAAGGGCATGGATTATAGGCAGGTTTAACTGGAAAGTAAAACTGCAAACGGCAGTAGCCAATTTACCAAAAAAAGAAATAGGCCAACAAACACAAACAGTGTGGATGCATTGTTCGTCGCTAGGCGAATTTGAACAAGGGCGGCCGGTGATAGAAAAACTAAAAGCACAGGATCCGAGCATTACCATTGTGGTGTCCTTCTTCTCCCCATCGGGCTACGAGGTAATGAAAAATTATAATGGTGCCGAAGTGGTGTGCTATCTACCCATGGATAGCCCAATAAACGCTGCCGACTTTATCAATATCATCAAACCAAAAATGGTACTTTGGGTTAAATACGAATACTGGTTTTATTATTTAAAAGAAATACATAGCCGTAATATTCCACTTCTTCTTATTTCCGGCATCTTTAGGCCAGACCAGCCTTTTTTTAAATGGCATGGAAAACTGCACCGGCAAATGCTGCCATTCTTTAGCCATCTTTTTGTGCAAAACGAGGCTTCCAGGGTATTAGCAGAAAATATAATATCTACGAAAAAAATCAGTATCGGCGGCGATACCCGTTTCGACAGGGTAATATCAATAGCCGAAAAATTTGAAGCGTTGCCCATTATTGAAAACTGGATTGGCGATACTAAAAAAGTGTTAGTAGCAGGCAGCACCTGGGATGAAGATGAAGAAGTTCTTACCCATTATGTAAAACTGCATCCCGAAATAAAATTCATCATTGCCCCACACAACATTAACAACGAGGAAGTAAAAGATGTGCTGAAACTTTTTACAGGTGCAACCCTTTTTTCTACCCTTTCTAAAAACAATAATACTGGAGCATTACCGCCAAATAGTTATGTATTAATAATAGATAATATTGGCATACTGGCAAGGCTTTACCACTATGCCACTATAAGCTATATAGGCGGCGGCTTTGGTAACGATGGCGTACATAATGTACTGGAAGCTGCTGTGTACAGCAAGCCCGTAATACACGGCCCTGAATACGAGAAGTTTGCCGAGGCTAAAGGATTAATAGAATCAGGAGGTGCTTTTGAAATAGAAGATGCCCTGGAGATGGAAAAAGTGCTGGATAAACTTTTTACCGATGAGGCCTTTTACAAAAAATCTGCAATAGCCGCCAGAAAATTTGTGCATAGCCAACAGGGGCCTACTCAAAGGTTGGTGGATTATATTTACAAAAACCGCCTACTTACCAGTTGATAAAATTGCTGCACCAATTTATGCTCGTTTTTCCAAGAAAACTTTACCGCTAGTTCGCGGCGTATCCAAAATTGTGCTTCGGGTAAAATATTAAAGGCATTAATTGTTTTTAAGCTCCGTTCGTACGCCATTTCATCACCTTTAAAAAGATGGTTAATAAACTGGTAACGGTCGTTTATGCTAATGGCCTTACGCAAGTCTTTAATGGAATCCTGCTGCAAAGTAAATGCAAGTTCTGCCTTTACATCCACCTCAAGCATTTCATTAAGCGATGGCTTTTCTACTGTAACCGTTTCGTTTAATTCCATAACTGCTGTAGCATTTCGTTCAGGTTGCCGGGTAAAAGTGGGCATTTCGTGCAGCGGAGCTGAACAAACAGCCACTTCAGCCTCTTCTTCTAATGGTTCAGGATCCAATTCAAAAACCAATTTTTTTGATACCGCAGCCGGCTGCGCAACTACGCTGGCATCAGTATTTATTAAACACAAATCCTGTTGCCCCGGCATAAAAACAGTAATCCCATGTGTAACATTTTTTTTAACAGCCCCATTTTGAAGCAGTAATTCTTTCTGCATCATTTGCAGCGTTAACAGTACTGCCTGTGGATCGGCTCCGGCAGCATATTGTACGTTTAGCTTCTCTAATAAAGTTCCTATTCGTGGCACCTTTAATAATTTTAAACTTGATAAATAGGTTTTGAACTGGAAAATAGGGTGACAATAAATGGCGAAAATAAAAACAAATAATCGCCGAAGCATGCATTGCAGTAATGTGAACTGATGGCCTTTTTGTTATCTTGCCCCATTTAAACTTGTTAAAGTTAGCCATAATTTTACCTAAAAATAAAGTACCCTACCCTAAATGTTTATAGAACCAAATATAAGCGGCGAAAAAAGAGGCTGGATAGAAGTTATCTGCGGCAGCATGTTTAGCGGTAAAACAGAAGAACTGATTCGCCGACTGAAACGTGTAAAAATTGCCAATCTTAAAGTAGAAATTTTTAAGCCTGCTATAGATGTGCGGTACAATGAATCAAAGATTGTAAGCCACGATGAAAATGCCATAATGAGTACGCCAATAGAAAACTCACAAACCATTTTACTATTGGCTCAGGATGTGGATGTAGTAGGCATAGACGAGGCACAGTTTTTTGATGATGAAATATGCCATGTATGCGAACAGCTTGCCTTACGTGGCACTAGGGTAATAGTAGCTGGGCTTGACATGGACTATATGGGTAAGCCCTTTGGGCAAATGCCCAACCTACTGGCCACAGCCGATTATATTACCAAGTTACACGCCATTTGTGTGGATTGCGGCTCAATAGCACATTACAGTTTTAGAAAGGGCGTAAGTAAATCGCAGGTGTTACTAGGAGAAAAAGACGAATACCTACCCTTATGCCGCAAGCATTATTTTGAAAGAAAAGGGAAATAAGTAAACTGATAGACAGCTGTTTCTAGCTTAAAAACGAGTGTAAACTTTAGCTGAATGAGCACAAAACGGTGAAACGTCAAAAAAATTCCTTTTGTAAAAACGGATTTCCTTACTTTTGCCGTCCTAAATTTTGGATTATCATGTTAGCAGTTGTAAAAATAGCTGGAATGCAATTCACCGTAAAAGCAGGTGATAATTTGTATGTGCCACATCTTGATGGCAAAACCGGCGACAAAGTAGCTTTTTCTGATGTGCTTTTAGTAAATACAGGTGGTACAGTTACCGCAGGTGCAGATATTAAAGCCATAGTAAATGCCGAGATACTTAAAGACCTTGTACAAGGTGATAAAGTAATCGCTTTTAAAATGAAACGCCGTAAGGGTTTCCGCAAAAAAATTGGTCATCGTACACACTACACGCAAATTAAAATTGAAAGCATAGCTTAACAATACATAACTAATCGATTTTTAAATAAAAATTAGGCCAGTACAAATACTGAGTTTGTGTTTATTTGAAATAGTTTAAAAAATTAATAAAAAATGGCACATAAAAAAGGCGAAGGTTCCGTAAAAAACGGTCGTGATTCTCACAGCAAAAGATTGGGTGTTAAAATATATGGTGGTCAGCCTGCAGCTGCTGGTAATATCATCATTCGCCAAAGAGGAACACAGTACCACCCAGGCAATAATGTTGGTGTTGGAAAAGACTTCACCATCTTTGCATTAACTGATGGATTAGTAGAGTTTAAAAAAGGTAAAGGAGATAAAAACTTTGTCTCAATTGTTGCACTAGAGGCAACAGCCTAAACATCGGTGCAGTTGTATAAAAAGTTTTGTGGAGAAAAAAAAATAATTATTTTTACTCCATATTTACTAACCATTAAAATTTTAAAAATGGCAACTGCAAAAAAAGCCGCCGCTAAAAAGGCCGCTCCTAAAAAAGCCGCTGTTCCAGCAAAAAAAGCTGTTCCAGCTCCAGCAAAAAAAGCTGTTCCAGCTCCAGCAAAAAAAGCTGTTCCAGCTCCAGCAAAAAAAGCTGCTCCAGCTCCAGCAAAAAAAGCTGCTCCAGCTCCAGTAAAAAAGGTTGCTCCAGCTCCAGCAAAGAAGGCTGCTCCAGCTGCTAAAAAAGCTGCACCAGCTCCAGTAAAGAAAGTAGCCGCTCCAAAAAAAGCTGCTGCTGCCCCAGCTAAAAAAGCTGTTGCTCCAAAAAAAGCTGCAAAAAAAGCTGCTAAGAAGTAGTCCTTTTAAAGGATATTTTGAAAAACCCCCGTACATCCGGGGGTTTTTTTATGTAGTTTATTCTTACGTTTACATACTAAAATAGTACTATGGATAATTTCCAGATTGCAGATACGTTTTCGCTTTTAGCTAAGCTAATGGACATACACGGAGAAAATGGATTTAAGGCGAAAAGCTATGCAAATGCAGCTTTCCAGCTGGAGAAGGTTACAGAACAAGTAGCTAACATGGATATGAAGCAAGTAGCCTTATTAAAAGGAATCGGCGATTCTGCTGCAAAAAAAATTGAAGAAATTCTAGCCACAGGCGAAATGAAAATTTTGACCGACCTAATACAAAAAACCCCGCCGGGCGTTTTGGAAATGCTGAAAATAAAAGGTCTTGGGCCAAAAAAAATACAAACCGTTTGGAAAGAAATGGAGATTGAAAGTATTGGAGAATTATTGTATGCATGTAACGAAAACCGGCTGACGCTCTACAAAGGTTTTGGAGAGAAATCGCAACAGAATATTAAAGAAACCATTGAGTATTATTTAAGAAATCAAGGCAGCTTTTTATACCAGCAAATTGAGCAAACCGCACAACATTTATTAGCGCAATTACAACAAATCGTTGCCCCATCAAAAATATTTTTATCAGGCAGTGTAGCCATGCGAAATGACACAATTGATGTTATCCACTTTGTTACGGATAGTAATGTGGAAAAAATTATAAATAACCTCACTGCAAATGGTATCGTTTATCAGCAAACAGAAACCTCGGATATTGCTTTTAAATTGGAAGAAGGTGCTGCGATAAATATCAGATTTGCAGCCGAAAACAATTTGCTACAAACCGTTTTTGAAACGAGTTGCAGCGATACATTTTTAAGTGAGTTCAGTAAAAAATATACGGTTACAACCCTCAATGATTTTGCTACCGAGCAGGCATATTTTTCATCATTATCGCTACCCTACTTACCGCCTTATTTAAGGCATGATGCAGCCATAATTGAAATGTGTAAGCAAAACAAGTTGCCACAAATTATTGAAACGGCTGATATAAAAGGTATCATCCACAGCCATAGCAACTGGAGTGACGGTTCGTTTTCAATAGAACAAATGGCAACGGCGGCAATCGCAAAAGGCTTTGAATATTTAGTAATCAGCGACCATAGCAAATCGGCATTTTATGCCAATGGCTTGTACGAAGACAAGGTAGCGGCACAGCATCAGCAGATTGAAGAATTAAATACCAAACTGGCTCCGTTCAGAATTTTTAAGAGCATTGAAAGTGACATTCTCAACGATGGCAGCCTTGATTATGACGACGACATCCTTTCTTCTTTTGATTTGGTAATAGCCTCAGTACACAGTAACCTGAAGATGAGCGAAGAAAAAGCCATGATGCGGCTTATGAACGCTATAGAAAACCCATACACCACCATTCTCGGCCACATGACCGGAAGGCTATTGCTAAGCCGCAAAGGCTATCCTTTAGATCATAAAACGATTATAGACGCCTGTGTGGCCAACGATGTAGTAATAGAGCTAAATGCCCATCCCCGCCGGCTAGATATGGATTGGAGCTGGATTAGCTATGCCACAGAAAAAGGTGCCATCATTTCGATAAACCCGGATGCACACTCAATTGTAGGCTATGATGACATTCGCTACGGTGTTATTGCAGCACAAAAAGGATTGCTCACCGCTACCCAAAATCTGAGCAGTTTTTCTTTACAGCAGTTTGAAAGGTTTTTAATGGATCGCAGAAGGTAATTATTGCAAAGTGGTTGTTTTATAGCTCCCATGGATGTATTTAAAATTGTAGCAGACACCAAACGTTCCTACGGAACGAAATTGCCAACTTTACTATATTCTACCACCCACCAGTCGTCCCTTCGGTACGTTTCGTAGGTAATAAATTAATGATACATGGGTGCTTTCGTTCCGTAGAAACGATTGGTGTATTTGATTTTTTGGGACAACAATATTAAATGCACCCTCTCCCATTTATTCAATTTGTATTTACCAATTTGCAAACACCAAACTATATTTGTGGCTATGCAAAAATGGTTTGTAATTATTTCTATACTGGCTTTCAGTTGCAAAAGCAATGAGCAGAAGGTACAGGCACAATTCATAAATAACCTGCGACAAATGCCTGCTGCAGAAGTAAAAAAATTGGGTGATTCTATAGGATACTTTATGGATACCCTGTTAAACAATTTTGCTTTCAGCGGTGGTATTTTGGTAGCTAAAAATGGCACTGTTCTTTACGAACATTACCAGGGTTTTAGCGATGTGGCACAAAGTTCTCCTATAAGCGATTCTACGCCATTTCATGTGGCTTCGACCTCTAAAACCTTTACCAGTACAGCTATATTACAATTATTACAACAGGAAAAAATAAAGCTTACCGATAGCCTGCAACACTTTTTTTCCGACTTTCCTTATAAAGGGGTTACCATAAAACATTTGCTAAGCCATATAAGCGGCTTACAGAATTATGCATATTTCTTCCCTAAGTTTGGGTGGGATAAAAAACGCATTGCCACCAATACAGATGTGCTGGATTTTATGATTCAAAATAAGCCACCTTTAACCCATCCCGTGGGTAGCAGTTTTGAATATTGTAATACCAATTTTGTGATCCTAGCATTAATTGTAGAAAAGATTTCCGGACAGGCATTTCCAGAATATGTAAAAGAAAAAATCTTTAAGCCGGCCGGCATGAAAAACAGTTTCGTTTTTTGCATTGGTGATACAGCCCGGTATTTACCTTCTTTTAAAGCCAACAAAACGGTCTATAATTTCGATTATCTCGATGCTATTTATGGTGATAAAAATGTGTACACCACTTGCCGGGATCTGATGATGTATGACAGTGCCATCCGAAGCCATGTATTTTTGGATAGTGCTGCCTACGAAATGGCCTGGCAACCCCAACAGCCAGATCATCACTACAAAGACAGCAGCGAATTTTATGGCCTTGGCTGGCGGCTCAAGATATGGCCAGGTGGCAATAAAATTGTGTACCACAACGGATGGTGGCATGGGAATAATGCTATTTTTCAAAGATTGTACCAAGATACAGCGGTTATTATTGTTACAGGAAATGTATTTAACAGACGCATTTATCATGCACCACATATTGCAAATATTTTCAGACCCTATTATGAGGATATTAATTACGAAAGGGAAGTAAATGAGGCCGATTCTACAGGCACCAGGAAGAATAAAGTACCGGTAAAAAAAGAAAAAGCTGTTGTAAAAAAGAAGAAAAGAAAATAGGGCTTTGCCATTACCCAATCATTCTTAGGCGAGTCTCTGCCATGGCCTTTGTGTGTGGGCTTGCAGGACTCGCCGATTTCACCCAGTCACCAAGTTTGAAACCTTCCAGGCGCCGGAATCTGATTAAGTAGGCTCCTGACTCCATCTGGTGCTTTCCCGTTACTTTTCTTATGAAATTAAGGCTGGTATGGTATTGTAAGGCACACCATCTATTAAAAAAGTTGCTGCCTGAGCAGCTTTTACATTACAAGCTGTGCGGGTCAACGACCACAAGCCCCGGCACCCTATTAAACCCTTCATTATGTGTAAGCAGGGTAAGGATGGGTGCCTTACCATCAAAAGTTTCTGCAGTGGTGCTTTCGGTACGCATTGTACCACCTACCGAAGTTTTATAGCTGAAATCATTATCCCCATTAGGATCAATATTGATGATTGGATTATTACTAAAAGTGGCATAAGGGCTTTCCCATTCTTTGGTTACCGGGTCAACATTCCACCTCCTTTCAATCCTCAGAACTCCTTAGCCCGAGAACTGAAACCACTTGTTATTCGCAATCTAAATACCTGATAGTAGCAATCTGTTGAACGGAGTCCCGTAATGCTACGGGATTTACAACGTTCGCCAATGTCGCTCCATCAGGGCACGGCTTTCGCTGGGTTCAAAAAAAGAAAAACTACGCAATCAAAACTGCGAAGAGTAAGGAGTTCTGATCCTACTATCATACTGCCAAAACTCAGTAGTCTTACTATTACCAGCTAGGTCGATTTCCGTAGATTTCTCCTGCTCATTAAACCCATTCCTATACTCACTATTAGGGGAGAAAGTTCTTCCCGGCAATGCCATCGCAAACGGATAGTAATCTGTAGCGGTGGCTACATCGGGTAAATAGTTGGCAACTTTGGTGCCAACGGCGTTGGGTATTGGCAGCTTTTTGCCGGTTACGGTTACCAGCACTTTACCTAAATGGTTGCTTTGTTCAAAGAGTTTGTTGCCACAGTTAAATGTAGAGAGCTTACCGGTTCGTAAGCCTGCTGCTACGGTTACTTCTACGGCTATGTAGGGCTAATGCTCCGCTCGGTGTCTATCGTTTTTTTGTGGTGCCGGCAAATCTGTTAAAGCACTTTACCCCTAAATGATGAAGCGGGTAAACCATCAATGTTGAACAACGAACCTACTACAGCATTTCTAAAACAATACCTTACATACATTGGATTTTTAACTTCGGCATTCGTTACAATTATGGAGGTATTGTTATCTGTAATTATAGCTGTTGCTGGCTGAAACAACGAATCGGACCCCGCAATTTCAAAGTCGATTAAGGGCTTGTGAAAGGTTGTTAACCCTGATCCACGATAATCGAAAGTTAATTTTATGCTCCCTTTTATTTTAATAACTTCTTTAACTACAGGGCCACTAGCTACACCTGATTTTCCATAGTCTTTTACCAATGCCCACTGTGCCAATCGATCGCCTACAACCTTTTTCTGAGGATAATGCCCCTGTACTTTAGAGCCTATATCTAATATTACAGCCATTCCAGTGGATGCTGTGGTTAGCATTGTGTTTAATTGTGCTTCCCTAAGTAGTACTATGTTTAAGTTGTCTATACCACCCCTTGGAGGTAATTGTGCAAAGTAAAAAGGAAACGCACCTTGATTCCATTTACTTCTCCATAACCCAATCATTTTTGTAAAAAGCGCCTGGTATTCATGATTGTTTTTTGTATTCGCTTCTCCCTGCGACCACGTAACGCCTTTAATACTATATCCAATAAAAGGATGTAAAAAAGTATTGTACATCATGGTAGGTGTTAAGTGTGCTGTTTTCCATTCCAGCACAGCTGGTATTTCTACTGGTTTTACAGTAGATAAAGTAGAGCTATCCAGCCAACTCTCAATGCTAGATCCTCCTCTGGCTATTACTATAATTCCTACGGGAATACCTAGTGTACTTTGTAATTTTCTTGCAAAAAAATAAGCAGTAGCACTAAAATCTGGTGTAGTACCCGGCGAAGCAGCAATCCATCTGCCAGAAACCACCTCGTAAGCGGTTGTGCGGCTTGGAGGATTCCAACCAGGCTTGAACACCCTGATGTTAGCGTTTAAAGAATTGGCAATAAAATATTCGCTGCTATCTACTGGTTGTGGTGGTGTAGCATAACCTTTCATAGGCATTTCCATGTTCGACTGTCCGGAACATAACCAAACCTCTCCAATCAGCACTTCTTTTAAAATAATCTTTGAACTTCCTTTTATAGTGACAGTGTAAGGCCCGCCGGCTGCCGGGGTTTGTAATTGTAGCTTCCACTTTCCCTATTCGTCTGTGGTTGTTTTACTGGTTTTACCCCAACTACCTGCTACAGTAATGTTTTTATTTGGAGCATCCATGCCCCAAATGGCAGCTGCAGTTTTTTGTTGCAGCACCATACTATCCGAGAAAAAAAGGGGCAATTTAATTTGTGCTAAACACATGAAAAGAATAAAAACAAAACCAGTTGTTGTACTAAACCTTCGGTAGTAAAGAAAGCCGCTTCAATTCTGTAGCGGCTTTCTTTTGCATTTCATTTAAAACAAAA
>JAYUOV010000033.1:0-20207 GCA_043760535.1 Chitinophagaceae bacterium | reverse complement strand
TTTTTGCTCCTCAAAATAATCAGCATCACTCACTGCCAAATGCAATTATTACAAACTGTAAATTGTTGAATACTGATTTTTATTTTGATAAGGATAGTATTGCTTCGGCTCCTGCTATTTTTAACTATAATGAGAATACCGTTCAATTTCAGTTTACTGCCATACAGTTTAATACTCCGGAGGATGTGAAACTTTATTATATACTGGAAAATATAGATAAGACATGGAATACTGCAGATGGTAACAATACGGTTTCTTATGCTAACCTTCCCGACGGCGATTTTGTTTTAAAAGTATTAGCCAATAATCAATATGGTTTAAATAATGGAGCTCCAGCTATTTTTAGGTTTTCTATAAAGCCTCCATTTTGGCGTCTTTGGTGGTTCAGATGTCTTGCAATAGTAACTGTAGTCGGTCTCTCTACATTACTCTTTCGCAACCGTATTCAAACGATAAAAAATAGAGAAGCTCAAAAAACAGCCTTTAATAAAACTGTAGCTGAACTTGAAATGAAAACATTAAGGAGCCGCATGAACCCTCATTTTATTTTCAACTCACTCAACTCAATACAAAAGTTTATTTGGGAAAATAAGAAGGACGATGCCAGCGATTACCTTAGCAAATTTGCAAAGCTGATACGCATGATTTTAGACCATTCCTCCCATTTGAATATTACCCTATCCGAAGAGTTAGAAGCACTTAAAATTTATATGGAATTGGAACACCGCCGCTGCAATGGTAGGTTTGATTATGCCATTAAGATTGCTGAAAGTATAGATACCAACATTATTAAAGTGCCGCCACTTATTTTACAGCCATTTGTAGAAAATGCCATTTGGCACGGCCTCAGTCCTTTACAAAACAAAAATGGGCTTTTGTCAGTAATAATCAAACGGCAGTATGATTCTCTTATTTGCGAAGTATATGATAATGGTATTGGCAGGGTAAAAGCCGCTGAATTAAAAGCTCAGAGTAGCATCAAAAGAACGAGTGTGGGCGTGGATATTACAAAACAAAGGTTAGAGCTATTAAACAATCCTAATTCTGGTAAAACTTATGTGGAAACATTAGATATATATAAATTAAATGAAGCAGACGGAACAAAAGTTATTATTTACATACCAGATATAAAAGAATAGGAAATGATGAATTGCATGATTATAGATGATGAGCAACATTGTATAGACGGACTGATGGCCATGCTGCAAAACCGCTTTGCTGATATGGTTAAAATTATAGCCGTATGCAACGATCCGGTGCTGGCAGTTCAACTTATAAATTTGCATAAACCCGATGTGGTTTTTATGGATGTGGAAATGCCAAGGCTTAATGGTATCGACCTTCTTAAAATCTTTTCTGAACGTAAATTTGAAGTTGTATTTACTACAGCTTACGAAAAATATGCAGTTGAAGCTATTAAGGCTTCTGCTGCAGATTACCTGGTAAAACCATTTAGTATAGATGATCTGTCTGATGCTTTAAAACGCTGTCGTGAAAAATTGGATATTAATAAAAAAATATCAAGAACCCAAACGTTTTTTGGTAGTACAGAAAAAGTTCGTTTTGCCATTACTGCACAAAATGGAACCATGCTAATTATTGATCCTGTAGAGATTATCTGGATAAAAGCAGAAAGTAATTATTCAACTATTTTTTTTACCGATAGACCCAAATTACTCGTTGCCAAAACACTAAAAGAGTTTGATGAACAGCTTACGCCACACCAGTTTTTTCGGGTTCACAGTGGCAGCCTCATTAATCTAATACATGTAAAATTATTTCAAAGCACGGGTGGCGAAGACTTTGTACAAATGAAGAATGGCGACAAGGTAGAATTAGCTAGAAGACGCAAACATGATTTTTTTGAAATTTTCAAAAAAATTTAATGAACCAATTTTAAAACTCCTTTCATATTCATCTTTCATACAATAGCTCAATCACTATAATAGCCATAGGCTCATAAATTTCTACCAAATACTAAGATGACCGATCTAGTTTACAGCGGCAAGTGTAAATTGCTTTTCATACTATTTTCTTATAAATGACTGATTGGATTCAATACGATATCCACACAGGTATTATTTGGATTAATACAGGTGCAAATCCGGATGAATTGACGAAAGTTCAGTTGCTGGATAGTTCCGGCAGTATTTGCAAAAAATATTTACTGGCACAAAACGGCGGCCGAACCCAAATAGATTTCAGTAACTGGCAAAACGGAACATGGTTTATACGTGTAGAAAAAACACAGGAAGTACAATTAAAACGCATACTCATCACCAAATAAAAACTTAATACATGAAAAGTATTTTAACGCTTGTAGCTGCCATTAGCAGCATTTGGGCTATGGCTCAAAACGTGGGCATTGGCGAATCATCACCCACGGCAATGAAGTTGCAGATAAAGGATGTTGACAGTGCTATCCTAATGCTCCACAATTCCACAACTTCCGGAACAAATGTTAAAACTGGGCTGTATTATAAAACCGGCAACAGCTATTCTGGTGCTATAGCCACTGTTGGCTCTGGTTCTACTTTTAGGATGGGACTATTTACATTCGGTGGCGTATCGCCATCAAGTCTTTTGGAGCGGCTCACCATTTCGGATGGTGGCCTTGTGGGGATTGGAACTACCGCTCCGGCGTTGGCGGGCCTTGTAGTAGACACAAAAGTTGGTGCTATTAACGCCATGTTTGGTAGCAATACTACAGGTGTAGCTATTGAAAGTGCTTATCCTGGTATTGGTTTTAATTCTTATTACAATGGTGCCCGCAGAACTATTAATACAGGTTTTGGATCTTTAATAGGTCAGGATCCAGTAACTGGTAGGTTTTATATTTCCACATCTGCTGCATCTGTAGCAGGGCAAGGCACAGCTATATCATTAGCCGATAGGTTGGTTATAAATGCTAATGGTAACATTGGAATACAAGGAAACGATAACCCGCAATCCCCCCTTTCTTTTGCCAATTTTGTAGGTGAAAAAATAAATCTTTTTGAGGTAAATGCCGCCACTAATTATGGCATAGGCATACAAGGGTCGCAATTACAATTATACACCGCAGGTGCCACCGATGCTATTTCTTTTGGTTATGGAAGCAGTACAGCTTTTACAGAAAAAGTACGTATGCAAAACGGCTACACCGTGTTGTACAATGGCCGCCTGCAGTTTAAGGGCCAGTTGGCCGGTGGTAATGCTCAGGGAATAGAATTTACCGACATGGCTGGTATTAGCGTAAAAAACTTTATTGGCGTATTTGATGATAATAACATCGGGTTTTTCGGTTTTGGTGGCGTAGGCTGGGGCATGATGTGGGATGGCAGCGACGGAACTTTAAGATTAGGAACTACGCAAAAGGCCACCGGCTACATGCTTAATGTGGGCGGTAAAATTATGGCAGAAGAAGTACGGGTACAGCTTCGAGCCTCGTGGCCCGATTACGTTTTTGGTAAAGATTATAAGCTACAATCTTTGGCCGAAGTAGAAGATTACATTGCTGTCAATAGCCATTTACCCAATGTGCCGGCTGCTGCCGAAATAGCAAAAAGCGGTATTGCTTTGGGCGAAATGCAAACTAAAATGATGGAAAAAATAGAAGAACTGACTTTATACATCATTGACCTGCAAAAGCAAGTAGATACACTTAAAAGAAAAGTAACTGATAAATAAGGGTATCAATTTTAGCGCAAATATTAAATCTTTATACAATGAAATATTTAAAAATACTTGGCTGCCTGGCATTGCTACAATGCTTTGTATTTATAAAAGTATATGCCCAAATTAAAAACGAAGTACAAACTCAGGGCATTATTTTTAATGGCAGCATAAGTTTTAACCAGTTAAAAGCATACGATTTAGCACATCCAGAACTTAAAAGCGTAAAGCTGCCAGAAGTAGAAGAAGAAAAAGAGGAAAACGAAGATGCGGAACTTAAAAAAAAGCAGTTAGAAGGGGATAAGCACTTACCTACCATAGGTTCACCACGCAAAAACAACCTAAAAGTATCGGCAACATTGAAAACTGAAGCAGTAAATTACTGTACAAATTTCAGGGCGTTAAACTCAAATTTCACTTCTTATCCACCAGATGTTCATGGGGCTGTTGGTTTTGACCATTTGGTTACTACACTTAATACACAAATACGAATACAAACAAAAGATAGCAATATTATTAGCACCGTAGCATTGACCAGTTTTTGGAATCCCACAGGGAAGAGCGATGTTTTTGACCCAAGGATTATGTACGATCAAATAAGTGAAAGATGGATTACAATGGCCTGTGCATCAAGGAAAAGTGCAGGATCCTGTATAGTGTTGGCAGCGAGCCAAACCCCTGATCCTACTGGCACCTGGAACTTTTATACCATTGATGCCGATCCGGCAGATACTTTATGGTTCGATTATGGAAATATGGGTTTTAGCAATGATAAGATTTGCATCAGTGGCAATATGTTTAATAATATTGATTCTTTACCTGGCGATGACGGACGAATGTTTACCATTAATAAAGCTAATGTACTTAACGGTGTAGCTTTAGGAGCTATTACACGAACTAGAGGAGTTAGATTTGGTACCTGCCCTGCCATACCTTTCGATAATAACAATACCTGTTATGCACTTACAGTATGGAACGAAGGCTTTGGCACACTTAAACTTTACAGCATTACTGGTAGCGGTGCTTCCGCCACGGTTAACGATTTGGGCCTGGTAGATTATGGCAGCAACAATGGATGGGCAAGAGGTCTTGGTAATTGTTTACCACAAAGTGGCTCGGCGATTAAGGTAAATGGGGGCGACCATCGCATTCAATCAGTAGTATCCCGTAATGGTAAAATATTTTGGGCTAATAATTTTTACTGGCCAATGGCTGCACCTTCCTATTGTGGTATTCAGTATGGCTCTTTTACCACAAGTACAAGAGCTACGCTAAACCTTGCTGGTATTTGGAATGCCACAGGCGACGAAATGTTCTGCTTTCCCAATCTAGCAGTAAATGGCTCGGAAGATGTAGCGGTAGCATTTTCTTATTTTAGCAAAACCGGATTTCCTTCTGCTGCAATAGCCTATGGTACCAATAATTTAATTTTAAATTACAATATTGTAAAAGCTGGGGAAGTTCCATACACCTTTGGTTTTCCTGCAGGGGTGGATATAAGATACCGATGGGGAGATTATATGTCGGTATCTGTAGATCCCACCGACGATAAAGGGATGTGGAGTATAAGTCAATATTCCAGAGCTCCAGGTAATAATAATTGGGGTACCTGGTGGGCAAAAATTTGTCCATCTTCCTGCATTGCTAATTTTAGCCCTGGCCCAGAGTTTGCCAATACAGTATATAAATATGAAGTTACAAATATTATTACTGCAGCACACCCTGTTTATAGTGGTGCATTTATAAAACACGATGCAGGAGTGGCCGTTATAATGACGCCTGGTTTTCAAGCACAGGCTGGTTGCAATTATCGGGCTTTTATAGAAGGCTGTGGAGGCGTTCAGTAATCTGTTTTTTATAGGTATGCAGGGTTATCCTTATATATTATATATAGGTTTTGCTGCCCATGTACTACTGCTGTAAGATGAACCGCAAAGAACGGATCCTGCTATTTCTGCTTGCCTGTATCTTCATTACGTACATACTCTTTTTTATAGTAAGGATGCCGTTAGGAAATTACCTAATACCCAATTTCAACATCAAAACACAAAATTTAAGCAATATTTTGGTAGCTTAGAATTATGCTGAATTTGTAGTATATAGATGCAATAGTAATATGATATTGATGGTTTGTAAAGTTGAGGCTTTGGGTTTACTTAATAGGGGCGCAGGTAGTAAGTTAGATAGGATAAATATTATTTTAAAAATATAAAAATAATACCTTGTTACCTTACAGATAACAAAAAGTGAAAAGCTATTTGGCAAAATCCCCAAAAAAAAGGGTATCAAAAGCCGCTTAATTTAGCCCTAGCTAGTTGGTTCTAGTCGGCTTGGAGTTGCCGATTACTATCCATTTAAACCTCAAGAACCGGTGGGTTATTTTAGGAGGGCTTCTGCCCTGAGATTCTATTTCGCAGGTGTACCAAAAGCAATTACAAAATAGCATATTGAACCAATATTGCCATAGGAAATCGGTTTATTGCCGATTGTTTAAATTAGTTTGTTACAATTAAACATTAACAGCCTACTACATTAAGCTGCCGGCGGTGATGTGTGTGGTTGAAGTACGCAACAATATTTTAAGCATTAAGAATCAAGAACAAAGAGCCTTGCTATCGCTAGGTTATAGTAAAGAAATACGTTTAAAGGAACGCTGCAACTATTAATGGTGCAGTACCAACCAAGAGTTGCGAAGCAAAAAAATGACGTAGGGTATGTGCTCAATAATCTTTACCACCCAACCCAATTTTAATAATGTAGAGTTGTGGGGCAGTTTGTGCTGCTTATGCGGATAAAACGCTAACGTAATAATAAAGCAGCAGGATAAAGTGTTGGTAATAGAAGCTGCGTTTTTGTGCTGTTTGCTGGTATTTGCCCTGGCCTACGCCATGCTCTTTAATAATAAAATTGGTATAGCAAAAAAATGGATACCATTAATTTTGAGAAGTGAAATGGAATATGGGTATGTATTTGAACAGGCCTTAATAATGGCATAGGTTTATAACGTTCGCCAATGCGGCTTCATTAGGGCATGGCTTTCGCAGGGTTTCGCCTATATAATCCTTAGATTTTCCAAGTGGTGTTCGGGGCGGAAATAAAAGAAAAAATTGATTTACTATTCTAATTCTTTTAACATCCAAATGGCACAGCCGTGGTGGCCACTATTGCCTAAAGGGCCGGGCAGGTTTACAAAACCAAATTTTTTGTACATCGGAACAGCTATGATTAACTCGGGCATTGTTTCCAAATATACTTTACTAAAACCATTATTGGCAGCAGCTTTTAGGCAATATTCCATAAGTGTTTTGCCTAACCCCAGCCCACGTGCATTGGGGCCGAGGTACATTTTAACTAATTCACAGGTGTCTTTAGGTAGGCCTTCTGTAGGGTATATACCAGCACCACCTGCCAATTCGCCATCTACAAATGCTACATGATAAGCCGAAAAGGGTACTGTAAAAATTTTACTGAGGTTATCTGTACTAGCTTCATAATAAACAGTACCTGGGCGATTGGCTCCAAATTCTTCTAAAGATCGGCGGATGATGTGGGCTAGGGCAGCATTATCTGCTGGAGCTATAAAACGAATTTCGATTGTAGGCATTTGTAAAAAAGTATATAGTACGCGTTGGTTTTAATAAAAAAACGCTGATGCAAACCTGCACCAGCGTAGTAAAGCTATGTTCAAAACCCTGAACCCTGGCGCTTGTTTCTTGCACCTTTTTTTTGTATATTAATTGAGATGTTGCTCAATCTTTTTTACAAAATTACTTTTAGGTTGTGCACCTACTAACTTATCTACTACCTCGCCGTTTTTAATAAAGAGTATTGCTGGGATAGACGTAATACCATAGTTACTGCTTACCTCAGGGTTGTTGTCCACATTAACCTTGCCCACGTTTACTTTACCTGCGTATTCTTTACTAAGGTCTTCTATTACCGGGCCTATTGCACGGCAAGGGCCGCACCATTCTGCCCAAAAGTCAACAACGGTAAGTTTATCGCTATCAAGCACATCTGCTTTAAAGTTAGCGTCTGTAAATTCTAATGCCATAATGTTTAATTTTTTTTAGGTTGTACAATTATTGAACCAAAGTATTTTTCTGTGAAAAGATGGCATGTTTTACCATCACGCCATATTTTACAGTAAATGTGTAATACAAAAATAGCAGGGTATAGTTGCAAAAGCAAGTATCTTTTATCTAAAAAGGCATGGCAAAGATGGGGAAATAGAATTCCGTCTGCTTAAAACATAAGCACCATAGAATTAAAAAATTTATCGTTATTCCGTCTGCCCCACTTTTGCCAAAACTAATGTTGAACACCCTTTTATTATCCTATAGTTTGATTGATAGCTGTAATTGTCCACCGAAACCAAGTTCAACTATTTTCTGCAAGATTGAAATAAGAATGTCTTTAATGTGGTTCTCAACTCTTGAGACGTAAGCTTTATTCGTACCACATTTGTCTGCAAGTTGCTCTTGTGTCAAACCTTGTTCAAGTCTTACCTCCTGAATTAAAGCACCAAGTTTAATTGCTTCAAACCCCTTTGTCTAATTTGTTACGTTTTGCAGAAGCATTTTTGCCATAATGTTCATCTTTAAATTTTGCAAGCGTTTTAATAATTTTATCTGCTTTAATAAAATTCAGTTTTAATTTTTAAAGCCTTTTCTATTTCTTGTTTCGGTGTATTTTTGGTTGTTTTTTAAAAGCCATTTGTAAGAACAGCTAAACTTCCTTCATAGAAAAAGCAAAGTATTCTAAAAATATTGTTACCGCTTTGCACTCTAATTTCAAATAGTTTGTCTGTGCCTTCTAAATGTTTGATATATGTATCAGGAACTTTATCAATGAGTTTAATCAAGTCAAATGTCCAAACAATTTTGTCTTTTACTTTCTGACCTTGTTTTACAAAGAATTGGTTAAGGTACTAATTGTAAAAAATGATTGTCCGTATTTTTTGGGTAGCTTCTTAGTTTTAAGGATAGTAACGTTGTTCAAATGGACAACGTTACTAGTCACTTGTTTTTAAATAGTCAATTCGTGATGCTGGTAGAAAAAATAGCGTACAACCATTAAAGCAGGTATTTTTTTTGTTATTTATGCTTTCGTTATATATGTTGGTTTATCAGTACCCTATTCCTGTTCGGGGCGGTTCGCATTAGTCTTGCCTGGCCGTTAATATTTTCGGATGATACTGTTAACTATAGAAGCTTTAACACATCTGTGTGGTTTTTATGGGTGTTGGTAGTGGAGGTTTTGGTAAACTTTCTCAATGGTAATTGTACTTTTTTGTATCACTTGTGGCGTTGGTTCAGGTAGTGTTTAGTGTATTTTAGTTTTAGCCTTTAAGAATGGGTATGGCGCAGCCCTACCTACAGAAAAACTACCCATGAAGTGGAACAAACCCTAATAATAATAAAGCCTGAGCGTTAGCTCAGGCTTTATTATTATTAGATTATTTATAGTTAACAGCGAAATGTTTTTTAGTTAAGCATTTGGGCATGGGTAGTCAGTTGTTCCGACTCATACGTCTTCGGCACCTTTTACAATAGGAGTGAGAAAATGGATGCAATAGCGTTTGGGGTAATTGGGGTGTGTACTAAATAAGCACTTACTTATATCCGATTTATTTTTTTAATTTAATGATATTGGTAAATAACGGTAGTAATATGGTACAGGTTTAAAAAGTGCTTTTACAAGCCCAGCACGTCTTTCATAGTAAACATACCTTTTTTGCCTGCCAAAAATTCGGCAGCTAAAACGGCACCTAAAGCAAAGCCGGTTCGGTTATGGGCTGTATGCTTTATTTCAATATCATCAATGGCACTTGTCCAGGTAATGGTATGGGTTCCCGGTGCAGGGTCTATGCGTAGGCTTTCTATATATAGGTCTTTTCTGTTATCCGTTGGCTCATTTACCCAGATGCTTTTATGGTCATCCATAGCCAGTATTTGCTCGGCCAAAGTAATGGCGGTGCCGCTTGGTGCATCTTTTTTTTGGGTGTGGTGTATTTCTGTCATTTGCACATTGTAGGCAGGTTTGCCAGCCATCAGCTTTGATAGCATTTTGTTTATTTCAAAAAAAATATTTACACCCAGGCTAAAATTACTGGCGTATAAAAAAGCACCATTGTGTTGGTTCAATGCTGTTTCTATTTGTGGCAGTTCTGCCAGCCAGCCAGTGCTGCCACACACAAGTGGCGTATTATTTTCTACACAGTAAAGAATGTTTGCTACCGCACTGTGTGGGCTAGTAAATTCAATCGCCACATCGGCCTTTTGCAGGTTTTCTATTGTAAAATTCTGTCTGTTGCCGATGTCTATTTTTAATACAATTTCGTGCCCTCGTTCTAGGGCTATGGTTTCTATGGCCTGCCCCATTTTTCCGTATCCTATAAGTGCTATTCTCATTTTTTGTAACCTTTTTTTATGGGTAAAATTATCGGCCTTTTTGATTAAATTTAGTTTTTTTATCTTTAAAAGAAAAAACTACTCCTAAGCCTAACTGGCCATTTAGCTGTAAAGTGGGTTTTATTTTCATGCTTAAATCGTCGCTTACATCAAATTGTTTTAGGTGGGCACTTACTGTGGCATCTACCACATTTAAACCCCAAGCTATTATGAATGCCAGTACACTCATATCCACATTTTTTCGGTATTCGTCTCGGTAAAATTTCATAGAGTTGGCACTAAGTACGCTATATGCTGCCGGTATGTCTCTATCGTTATTGGGAAAAGTATCTATTTTGAGTTTGTACGCTTCCCGAAGGCCGTTGTACTCTTTTACGTTTACTATAAAAATACCGGCTATGGTGCCGAGAGTGGCGTAAATAAGTGGTACTTTCCAAATTTGCTTATTGTACACTTGTCCCCATCCGGGTATCATGGCAGAGCGTACAGTGGCTTTTCTTGGCGAAAAGCAAGTATCGCAGTACACTTTTTTTTGTTTTTTGTTTTTGGTGGAATCTATGGCATAGAGGGACTTTATTTTTCCGGTAGAATCTACAATTTTTACCTGACCGAATATTTGCCTGGTGCTAATAGTAAAAAGGATGATTGCTGTAATGCTAAGCCACCTCATGGTAATTTATAATTTTCCTTTTATGGATTGTTTTTGTAAGAACCTGGGGTTTCTATCTGTTCAGTAACCACCCCCTTGCGGCAAGAACCGGCCACCCACGCCGCCGGAGGACATTGGTGTGGGCGGGCTTTATTGATTTTGTAAAGGCCGATTGATAGTTGTGTGTTTAGCAGGTTCAATAGTAGCAATCAGATGAATGGAGCGTCGCAATGCTATGGGATTTACAACGTCGCAAATGTCGTTCAATCAGGGAACGGTTTTCGGCTGGGTTCCAAAATATTTTTATCGGTTATTGTGGAGACGCCATAAATGGACGTCTCTACAAACCCCTAATCAACCAATCCCCAATGAACCAATCAACCAATCCCCAATCAACCAATCAACTAACCTTTACACCCATCATGTCTAATAACTTGTTCAATTCCTGTATTGAATAATATTCGAGTGTGATGCTGCCATTGCCGGTTTTATGCTGTTTAATGCTGGCTTTGGTGCTAAAGTGAGATGCTAAAGTGTCTTGTAATTTTTGATAAGCAGTGGGGAGGCTGCTCCCAACCGGTTTTTTAACGCTTCCTTGGCCGGGGCTGTATAGCTTCCTTACAAGGTCTTCGGTTTGCCTTACGCTAAGGTGTTTGTCTTTTATTTCTTTGTAAATGAAAAGTTGCTTTTCTATTTCGGCCACATTTACCAGTGCTCTTGCATGGCCCATGCTAATTATGCCGCTGCGCACTGCTATCTGAATATCGGGTGGTAATTTTAGCAGCCGCATATAGTTAGCCACTGTGCTGCGTTCTTTACCCATCCGCTCACTTACTTCTTCTTGGGTGTAGTTAAGGTCGTCCATCAGGCGTTTGTAACTTAGGCCTATTTCTATGGCGTTTAAGTTTTCCCTTTGTAAATTTTCTAGCAAGGCAAGCTCTAAAAGTTGGCGGTCGTTGGCCTCACGAATGTACACTGGCACATCTTTTATTCCGGCCAGTTTGGATGCACGAAGGCGACGTTCGCCAGCAATTAACCTGTATTTTCCGTTGGGCAAAGGTGCTACAGTAAGTGGCTGTATTATGTCGTGCAGCTTAATAGAGTGGGCTAGTTCTTGCAAAGCCGTTTCGTCAAAATCTTTGCGGGGCTGCCGTGGATTTACTTCAATCAGTTCTACCGCAATGCGGTTAGCCACAGTTTTTCTTTCTACTACTTCGGCCTTTAGTTTACCGTCGGTGGTTTTAAGGTCGCTGTCTATATTTTGTAATAAAGACCGCAAGCCTTTACCAATCATGTTTTTATTATCGGTTGCTTTACTCATTTTTTATTTACGATTTACGATTTGGGATTTACGATTTGCTATTAATGCAATCGGTAACAATTTAAAGTAGTTAAAATTGGATAAAGAAGAATACTTATGACTGAATCACATTGTTCAGAGTTTGGAATAAATCGTAAATCCCAAATCGTAAATCGTTAATCAATTGATGTATCGGTCTTCCTCTTTAATTTTAGTAAGGTTGTTTTTTTGTAAAATTTCTTTGGCCAAGTTGAGGTAGTTCATGGATCCTTTGCTATCGGCATCGTATAAAATTACGGGCTTACCTACGCTAGGCGCCTCGCTGAGCCTGGTGTTTCGGTGTATAATGGTGTTAAAAACCATCTCGTCGAAATGGTGTCTTACTTCGCTTACCACCTGATTGCACAAGCGAAGGCGGCCATCGTACATGGTCATTAAAATGCCCTCTATCTGCAATGCAGTGTTGAGGCGGTTTTGTACTATTTTAATAGTATTGAGCAATTTGCCCAAACCTTCTAAAGCAAAAAATTCTGTTTGAACTGGAACGATTACCGAATCGGCAGCCACAAGGCTGTTAACTGTAATTAGGCCAAGTGATGGCGAACAATCGATGATGATAAAGTCGTACTGATGTCTTATTGGTTCCAAAATCTGCTTCAATACATTTTCCCTATTGGGGTAATTAATCATTTCTATTTCTGCACCCACTAAATCTATGTGCGATGGAATTACATGGAGGTTAGGAATTTCTGATTTTAAAATGACTTCCAAAGCTGGTGTTTGGTTCACCATACAATCGTACAGGCTTTTGGTAACATTATGTAGATCAAAACCTGTACCAGTAGTGCTATTGGCCTGCGGGTCGGCATCTACCAGCAATGTATTGTATTCTAGCACCGCCAGGCTCGCCGCCAAGTTTATGGCAGTGGTAGTTTTACCCACCCCGCCTTTCTGATTTGCTATTCCTATTATTTTACTCATGCCCCGTGCCCTTATTTTAAGTGTAAAAATTGTTATGATTAATTTATTATGGCTAAAAATTTACGGTTTCGCCAATGGATGGCAATAGTAATTCAATTCCTTTATCTGCGAAAGCTTTTGTGGCTGATTGGTGGTCAATCTTTATCCACCCAAAGGTGTCGTAATGCACACCTATTACTTTTGTGGCCTTTACAAAACCGGCTGCTAGGGCAGCATCATCGTAGCCCATGGTAAAATGATCGCCAATTGGCAATACCGCAAAATCGAGGGTAGCCCAAAGTGGTATCAGTTGCATATCGAGTGTAAGGCCGGTATCGCCGCTGTAGTAAAAAGTTTTTTCGCCGCTATATACGATAAAACCTACAGGGTTTCCGCCATTACTGCCATCGGGCATTACGCTGCTATGCTGTGCCACAGTGCATTTTATTTTGCCAAAATCAAAGGCCGAAGCACCGCCAATATTCATGGGGTGTACATTTTCTATTCCATTTTTATTGAGCCAGGCCATTACTTCCCAACTGCAAATTATTTTGGCACCGGTACGTTTGGCAATGCTAAGAGCATCTGCCACATGGTCGCTATGGCCATGAGATATTAAGATGAAATCGGCTTCTATGCTTTCAATATCAATACCTACGGCCATTTCGTTTGGCGATATAAACGGGTCGAATAAAAGCTTTAAACCATTGGTAGTTACCAAAAAGCAGGAGTGTCCGTAATAGGTAAAAGTCATTTGATGATTAATTTAAAGTTTTGGATTTAAGATTGGCCACATGCTTACCAAGGGTTTTTTACTTTATTTTTTATAAATAAATTCAATCTACTGTTTGTGGTTTTTTACTCTTTATTGGGTAAAAATAGCCCCTGTTTCAATAAAATGGTCAATTGCGGGTAGCCAGGGCAATGTCATTAACTAAACACGATTAAGGCAATTTGTACATTAAATGCTCCACTATCATAATTTACTATTGATCGAAAGGATAATGCATGCTCTTTTTTATTTAAGACAGTCCGTTTTACAAGCAATAATTTTAGGATGTTAAAACTTTTAATGAGTAGTAAGTTTTTTATCATTACTTAAGGTTATAAAGATTCTTTGGCATTTAATTAAACGTAGGTTGTTTTTTTTGATGCGATGGATATGGTGTTTTAGGAATGATCTAATAATTTCTCCAAGCTTTTTTCACAATCATTCTTTATTTTCAATTTATAAAACTCCAAACGGAGACGCACCCCAAAATCATAAATCATATATCACAAATCACAAATCTGCTATGGTTCCAGAAATTCGCAAAGCATTTAATGCAGCATTTACCAAAGAGCGTTACGAAGCTTATTTAAAAGAACTGTTTGGTGTTTTTCCTGGCGACCTTGTTTTTCGGGTAGCCGAAACGCCCATTTTTATAAATAAAGCTTTTAAACAAAAAGTACTAAATGCTTGCGAAAGCATAGTGGATGTAATCGTGCAGCCCAATTTTAAAGAGCTTACCAAAAACGCTATACCATATAATGCCAAGGTGGGCAACGAAAACGAGTTCTCTCATTTCATTGCTTTCGACTTTGGTATTTGCATAGACGATGAGGGTAACTACACTCCGCAGTTAATAGAAATGCAGGGCTTCCCCACCTTATTTGCATACCAGATTTTACATACAGAAATCACCTCTAAGCATTTCCCTGTTCCGGCCAATTACGACAGTTATCTTAATGGTTTTACCAAAGAAACTTACATGCCGTTTTTAAAAGAAGTTATAATAGGTAAGCACAAACCCGAGAATGTAATACTGCTAGAAATTTACCCCGAAGAGCAAAAAACAAGAATCGATTTTAGGTGTACCGAAACCTATGTAGGCATTAATACTATATGCCTTACCAGCTTAAAAGCCGATGGTAATAATTTATATTACGAAAAAGATGGGCAAAAAATAGCTGTAACATGTATTTACAATCGCATTATTTTCGACGATTTAGAACAGCAGGTTTTGCCAGAAGGAACCATCGATATTACCAAAGAATGGAATGTGGAATGGTGTCCGCACCCATCGTGGTTTTACCGTATTAGCAAATACACCTTACCCTTAATTAACAGCCCTTATGTACCCGAAACCAAGTACTTGAGCGATGTAAAGGAAATGCCGGCTAATCTGGAAGATTTTGTACTGAAACCACTTTTCTCTTTTGCAGGGCAGGGCGTAGTAATAGACATTACTCCAGAAGACATTACTAACATAAAAGACCCACACAACTGGATTCTACAACGCAAAGTAAAATATGCCGATGTAATACAAACCCCCGACATACCTGCCAAAGCCGAGATACGGATTTTCTATTTTTGGAAAGAAGGCGAAGCAAGACCAATTGCCACCCAAAACCTAGCAAGGCTAAGTAAGGGTAAAATGATTGGGGTACGCTACAACGCTGATAAAGAATGGGTTGGCGGTAGTTTGGCTTACTTTGAAAAGGGTTAGTATGTAGTTTCTTGTTAAGGATTCAATTTGTTTTTTGCGTCAATAGCATCCTTTGCTAATTGTTGCTTTAGTGCTTCTAGTCCGGCAAACTTTACTTCTCCACGCAGAAAAACTATTAGGGTTACCCTAATAGTTTGGCCATAAATAGTTTCATTAAAATTAAAGATGTTTACTTCAATAGTGCGTTTAGTGCCATCTACGGTAGGGCGTACACCAATGTTCATCATGCCTTTTAAAATCCTTGATTGACCACTAACCAATGGACATTGTAAAATGACCTCTACACCATATACGCCATTTCCCGGCACCAGTTTCTCATCGTCGCCAATGCGGATATTGGCGGTAGGGTAACCGATGGTACGGCCTAGTTTGTTTCCTTCTATTACGGTTCCTTCAAAAAAATAGTTGTAGCCCAAAAATTCGTTGGCCGTTTCTATTTGCCCATTAATAATGGCTTGCCTTATACGGGTACTGCTGATGGCACTGTTCTGAAGTACATGCTCTGGTATTTCTTTTACCCAATAACCAAACGGCATTTTAAGTGCTTCCAGCAAATGGTAATCGCCTTGTCGGTTGTGGCCAAAACGGTGGTCGTAACCAATAATAATAGTATGTGGATGAAAGTATTTTACCAAAAAATCTTCAATGTATTTATGGGCTGGTAGCTCTGCAAAGGCTTTGGTAAAAGGTACTATTACTAGGTGGTTTATGTTTTGTGCTTCTAGTAATTCTATCTTTTCGGCAAGGGTATTTAGTAGCCTTACTTCGGTGGTTTGGTTGGGTACTATCTTGCGTGGGTGTGGGTTAAAGGTTATAATCACCGTTTCGCCGCCTACGGCATTGGCTTCATCTTTTAATTGGTTGATGATCTGCAAGTGGCCGGTATGCAAGCCATCGAAAGTGCCAATGGTAACTACGGCATTGGTAAAGCTTGGTAGTAAATCTAAGTTCTTGTGTACTGTCATAAATAGTGTTCCAAAATTCTAATTTGTTAGCAACTTTATGTTGCTGTATTGGGTTTTAAGTTTCATTCTCTGTTTTTCCACCCCCAGTTGGTAAAAAACGGCCACACTAGCTTGTGTGGCCGTTGTGCTTTTTTAACCCTAAGCTTGTAAATGTCTTTACTTTTTAACCCGCACCTATAAAAGTTCCATAGTAGCAATTACTTAAATAGCGTACCATATTACCTCAGGATTAAAAACTTTCGCCAATCTTGCTCCATCTGATAATGGCTTTCGCTGGCTTCAAAGAAAAAATGTGATTGGTAAAGACACCCACCACGGCTTAACATCTTTGCACATTTTCTACACTGCTTATTATAAAACTGTTATCAAACATTTTAAGTTTCAAAACTAAGCCTTCTTACTTTTGCCCACATCAATTTTAGGATTTGTAGCAAATCATACATCATAAATCATTAATCAAAAATGTCTCTCTACGCACAACGGGGTGTTTCGGCACAAAAAGAAGAAGTTCATGCAGCGGTTCAAAACCTGGATCAAGGTTTGTACGCCAAAGCCTTTTGTAAAATGTACCCCGACTATATGTGTGGCGATACAGATTTTGTAAATATTATGCATGCCGATGGTGCTGGTACAAAAAGCATTTTAGCCTATCTGTATTGGAAAGAAACCGGCGACATTAGTGTATGGCGTGGCATTGCACAGGATGCTATAGTAATGAACCTGGACGACTTGCTTTGTGTAGGTGTTTACGATAATATTATTTTCAACAGCACTATAGACCGTAACAAAAAACAGATACCAGGCGAAGTGCTGAGTGAAGTAATTAATGGTACGCAGGAGCTGTTTGATACCCTCAAAGCTTTTGGTGTAAACATTGCCTATCTCGGTGGCGAAACGGCCGATGTAGGGGATGTAGTACGCACCATTGCCGTTAATGGTACCATGAGTGTTCGCTGGCCTAAAAGCAAGGTGATTACCAACGAAAAAATAGTGCCGGGTGATGTAATAATAGGTCTTGCCAGCTACGGACAAGCCACGTACGAATGTAGCTACAACAGCGGCCTTGGCAGCAACGGGCTCACTAGTGCTAGGCACGATGTGCTAAGTAAATTTTATGCAGAAGCCTATCCCGAAAGTTATGAGCCATTGCTAGATGAAGCGGTGGTTTATATAGGTAAATATAAAATGGCTGATTTGGTAATAGACGAAACATTTTCCATTGGGCAGTTATTGCTTAGCCCTACCCGTACGTATGCACCGGTGCTAAAGCAGCTGCTCCAAAATAATTTTGATGCCATCCATGGCCTCATCCATTGCAGCGGTGGCGGCCAATCCAAATGCCTAAAATATGTACCAGACAATGTGAAAATTATTAAGGACAATCTTTTTGCACCGCCATATATTTTCGATATTATTAAAGATTGCAGCGGTGCCGATAGCCGAGAAATGTACCAAGTATTTAACATGGGCTGCCGCATGGAAATTTATTGCAGTGAAGCAGATGCCCTAACCATGATAAACGTTTCTAAATCGTTTGGCATAGACGCACAAATAATAGGAAGGGTAGAAGCTGCCGAAAACCAAAGCCTAGAAATAAGGGTAGGGGATGAAGTGATTGTGTATTAAAAATAAAGTAAACATAAAAAAGAGGCCACCCAAAATTTTAGGGTGGCCTCTTTTTTTACTAGTTAATATTCTTATTTCTGCTCCATGGCTTTTTTTAAGCTATCCATTGCTGGGGCTACTTCTTCCATGGCTTTTTTAATGCTGTCTGTCATGCCGTTCAGGTCTTCCATTTTGGGCATATCCTCTCCGCCTTCTTTCATTTTATCTGTACTAGTTTTCATTAGGGTGTTTTTATCAAAAGCTACTTTCCAGCTGCCATCCTCTTTTTTAAGGCTAATAGGCATTTGCTCTTTACCATCGGCCATCAAGCTTACTGTAGCATTACCGCCTTCTATTTTGGGTTCGCTGTATGTTACTTTTTTATTTTTCCACTCTTTGTCAAAATCCATGTCTTCGTTATTCTCCCCTTTTCCAAAGGTTTTAGCCATATTCGACAGGTTTTTTATCATGTCGAGTGCTATTTTAGAATCTTTAGTGGCGAATTTGGCAGCACCATCGAAATCTTTTTCTCTAAGTTTATCAAAAAAAGATTTAGCTACATCTTTTGGGTCACCACTACCACCACCTTTACAACCTACTAATGCAGCTAGCATAAAAGTTGCAGCGGTCATCATTAAAAATAATTTTTTCATAAACGTTTTGTTTTAATTTTTTATTAATGCTACAAAATAAGTAGTAATACTTTGAATAATAAAGCTTGTGGGGTAAATAATAGTAAAAAGGAGTAGCTAGTGGGGAGTAGTTAGTGGGGATTAGGAATTGGGGATTAGGGGTTAGCTAGTGGTGAACGGGGAGTGGCTTGTGGGGAGTAGTAATGGGGTATTATGTGAGAAATGACTTGAAACCAATGAACCAATCAACCAATGAACCAATAAACTAATGAACCAATCACCCAATCTTAAATTTCATTGCCAGATAGCAAATAAATACGATTAATAAAACGGTGGCAATAGCTAACAGTAGCCATTGCTGATCTTTCCACTTCCTTGTTTCTTTATGTTTGTTTTTCTGTGTTGCTAGTTTTTTTTGCAGGCTTTGGTTCATTTCACGTGTCATAATCTCCAGCCTTGCTATGTCTTGTATGCTGTTAAGGCCTTCCATGGCATCCTGCATCATGGCATCGTCCTGTTCATGTTCCTCTATTTGTTGTTGAGAAATATTATTGAGGTCGCCTTTTAAATAATCGATGATCTGCTGATTTTCGATCGGCACTTCTTTAGATTGCAATATGTTCAGCAGTTTATTATCCATTTCATTTTTAAGGTTCAAGTGTCAGGGTTCAAGTGTCAGGGTTAAAGATTCAAGGTTCAAGATTCAAGTGTCAAGGTTCAAGTGTCAATGTTCAAGTATGAAGGTTCAGTAAAGATGTATTTTGCTATTGTAACGCTTTGCCCAATCATAAGTCTTAAATCGTAAATCATTTCTTCCGCTCCACCCAAATTTTTATATTTCGTTTGCCATTTTGAATATGGCTTTTCACCTGTAATAGAGATTGGCCAGTACTTTCACTTATTTCGTGGTAACTTCTCTTTTGTAAATAAAATAAAGTTACACAGGTTTTTTGTTCCGTATTCAGTGTTTCTAATCCTTGCTCTATCAGTTCCAGCAATTGCTCCTTTTCTGCTTTCTCTTCCTTGTCGTCATCTTGTGGCAATACCTTACTGTGCTGTTCTTTGAGTTCGTCGGGTACATGTTTGTTATGTTCTCTAAGGTACATTAGGCAATAGTTTTTTGCTACCATGTAAATCCAGCTTTTAAAATAGGTTATCTCGTACTTCGGTACTTCTTGTAAAGCTTTTAAAAAAACCTGTTGTACCCCGTCTTTTGCTATTTCATCGTTTTTTAAATATTTCATGCACACGCCAAAAAGTACCAAAGTATAGCGCTGTAATAAATAACCAAGTAGCTGCTGATCTTTTTGTTTGTAAAATAATTGGAGCAGTTCCTGATCGGTTAAGTGTAGGTATGTATCGTTGCTTCGCAAATGTAGTTATGGGTTAAAAAGCTTTGCTTGTATCGTTTATCAAAAACACTTCTCCAAGATGCAAGTAATGAAATTTTCCACAACAATGTCTCTGGATTTTATGTTTATATAACTAAAGTGCATCTCTAAAAACCCATATTTTGTAAGTGCCGCATTTTAAGTTACAA
>JAYUOV010000032.1:0-20331 GCA_043760535.1 Chitinophagaceae bacterium | reverse complement strand
GGGTCGGTATTAATTTTGTCGAAGTTTTTGGTGCAACCCCCGAGGGTTACCCCGGCAATGGCTACTGCCAATATCATTTTCGTTTTCATATACTTTATGTTAATGATGGTTTTAGAAATTTACGTTTACATTAAATCCAAAACTACTGGTTGTTGGCAGGCTATAAAAATCAATGCCCTGGCCACCTACGCCACTGTTTAAACTTACTTCAGGATCGAATGGTGCATCGTTTTTAAGGAAGAAAAGGTTGCGACCATATAAAGAAACATTAACACCCTGAATAAAAGATTTCTTGAAAAGCTTAGCAGGCAACTTATAGTTAATTGTAGCCTGGCGTAACCTAATGTTGGTAGCATCATACACCCAAACTTCGCCTACAGGATTTCCACGACCACCTACAAACTGCCAGTAAGTGCGGGGGTTAATGGCAATATTGTTGGGAGTTTTTGTGCCAGTCAATACGCCGGGAACTATTAAATCATTGTTGTCGCGGCCTTTTACAGTTTCGGGCAATTTGCCCAAGCCACCCAAAACGGCTTGTGTATGGCTAGCTACTACGCCACCAAAACGGCCGTCGATTAAAAAATCGAAACTAAAATCGCCAAAGCTAATGGTGTTGTTAATACCGCCTGTCCAATCGGGAAATACATTACCAACATTTACATTACGACCGGTTCTTGTGGGCAAACCATTAGCACCAATTTGTACCAGTCCGGCTGCATCACGCAAAAAGCCATTGGTGTACATATCGCCAAAACGCTGACCTTCAATAGCTACAACATCTGCAATTCTGGTAGAACCCAGGAAAACTGTTTTTAAAGCTGGGTCAAGTTCAATCACTTTGTTGCGGAAAGTGCTAAAGTTTAAGGCTACATCCCAACGGAAGCTTTTATTACGCACCACACCTGCATTAAGTAAAAGTTCTAAACCAGTATTTTGCAGTTCACCTGCATTTACTATTTTGTTATTAAAGCCAGAACTAACAGGCAGTGGCAAACGTAAAATTTGGTTGAAAGAGTTGGTTTTGTAATACGTTACATCCAGGCTCAAACGGTTTTTTAAGAAACGCAATTCGGTACCAATTTCAAAAGAACGGGTTTGTTCAGGTTTTAAATCCGGGTTCACCAAATCAGATCTGTTTCTCAAAATAGTACCAATTACACCTTGCGATGCTTGCAAAGTTTGAACATAATCGTAAGGAGCAGCTTCTTTACCCACAAAGGCAAATGAAGTACGCAGTTTAGCGTATGTCCACCATGTAGGTAATTTAACCAATTCGCTTACCACACCAGATAATGATATCGAAGGGTAAAAATAGCTTCTGTTGCTTGATGGTAATGTACTGGCCCAATCGTTTCTACCAGTTACGTCCACAAATAAAGCGTCTTTATAGCCCAATTGTGCCGAACCAAAAACCGATTGAATTTCTTGCTGGCTGTAATTATTGCCGGCTGTTACTGCACGACCGTTGTTCATGGCAAAAAGGTCTGGAAGGTCGAGGCCACCGGCATTGGTTGTTACCAATTCTGAACGATTTTTACGAACAGCAGTTCCCAGTAAAGCATTAAACTTAAGATCTTTGCTAATAGCTGTGTTGTAATCGGCAAACAATTCAAGATTTAACTCTTCTGCATAAAATTTAGATATGGAGTAAGTACCCGATGCACTATTGCTGGTAAATGGCGTAGGCGTACCGGCATATACTTTGCGATTATCGTCGTCGTTGAAGCGGTCTAAGCCCACGCGGCCTGTAATATTAATTTTATCGCTAAGCTTGTAGCGTAGGGCAGCCGAGCCAATAAGCCTGTTACGTTCTTCTGTTGGGTTTAACTTGTTGGCCATCCAGTAGGGGTTGCCAATAATAGCACTGTTTGGTGCAAAAAAGTTTTGAGTAGGAATGGCGGTATTGGCGTTTAAAAAATTCATTAAATCGCTGTTACGCACCGTTGTGGGCATCCTAAGCACATTGCTGTAAGGGTTTTGCGCTTCCTCGCCACCCTGTGGCCTGTTTCTTACTACCTGGTTTATGTAATTGAGTTTAGCATCTACATTTAGGCGACCAAAATCGCTGGTACTACGTACCGTAAAGCTGTTGCGTAATTGCGAGTTATTGGGTACAATACCTGTGGCGTACAAATTGTTGTAACTAAAGCGAACCTGACTTTTTTCGCCACCAGCGTTAAAGCTAATATTGTTATTGGTGTTTAAGCCGGTACCCAAAAACTCATTCACATGGTTTTGTGGTGCAGCGTTGTAAGTCTGCCCTGCCCAGTTTGTAATGCTTTGTCCTGCAATCTTTGGGCCCCAGCTATTTTCATCGGCAGCACCATAAGTATTTACACCCTGTGCATATTGATTTTGCATTTCTACTTCATACAATGCTTTTTCCCAGCTAGTGTTGTTAGTGTAAGTAAGGCCAAGCCCTTTTAGTTTACGGCCTTTTTTGGTAGTAATAACCAAAACACCATTGTTGGCACGGGCACCGTAAAGTGCAGCGGCATTAGGGCCTCTAAGAATATTGATGCTTTCAATATCATCGGGATTTAGGTTTCCCAGCGGGTCTGTTCCGTCGTTGCCGTTAAACTCTCCGGTATTGCTGCGAGGCACATTGTCAAGAGTGGGCACACCGTCGATTACAATTAAGGGTTGGTTGTTTCCTTGTAATGACCTTTCGCCACGCAAGGCAATACGTGAACTGCTACCAGGGCCGCTTGAATTACGGTTAACCACAACACCTGCTGCACGCCCCACCAATGAGTTGGCCACATTGTTTTCTCTGCCAACTTGCAAATCGGCACCCGAAATTTGTTGGGTAGCAAAGCCTAGGCTCTTTTTCTGACGCTGCTGGCCAAGGGCTGTAACAACAACGCCTTCCATTTGGCCAGCACTCTCGGCTAAGACCACTTCAAAATTAGTTTGCCCTTTTAACGGCACTTCAGCCGTACCAAAGCCTACACCAGATACTATTAGTGTAGCATTCGCAGGAACGGTTAGTGTAAAAAAACCTTCAAAATTGGTAGAAGTGCCAAAAGTTTGGCCTTTTACCTGAACCGAAATGCCTTCAAGAGGCGTTTTTGTAGTGGCATTCGTTACTTTACCGGTTACCGTCACGTTTTGTGCCGTTACCCAAAGTACCGAGAATGCCATAATCGACAGCAAGCAGCGTTTTTTCATTTTTCTCAGTTAGGTTAGTAAATAATTAGTTTTAATAGGCAAATATGTTAACTTTTATGGCATATAAAAAATATTTTTACCTAATAAGCCCGTATTTAGTAAATAATTTTATTAAGTAGTACTGTTATAGTAAATACAATTACATTCTCCGATTGCTTAAAAATTAAAATTAACAAAACAAAAACCGAATCCTAGCCAGCTTTACCAGTACGCTTTCTGTTGCCGCTATTAAATATCTGTACAGTAAAATGCAGCATCGCTAAAATGAGCAAGCGTGGAGTAATTACAATAAATAAAAATGTAGCAACCCTAAATATTATTGTGCCAACTGCTACAGTACTGCTGAGTGAGCCAAGTAACAATGGCTTAGAGTAAAGAATGGGCAAAAGCCAGTGAGACCGTGGGTGCAAAGCCTCTTTTTATGCACCTAGGGCGGATCGCTAATAATTTTCTGGGGTAGAAAAAAATACATATTGTGCCGAAAGGGTATGCTAAAAAAGTGATAGGAAGTAAAAATAACATCCCATTTTTATCAGCAAGCCAATCCATTGCTTTATGAAATTGTAAAAATGATTATTGGCTTTTTTGATGAAATTTAATTATACCGCCAACAGATTTTAGGCTTAGGAGTAAGTATTTCTGGAGGGTTAATGTAAAAAATCGGCAAAACCCTGTTGTTCTATCTTTTTGCCGATGCTTCCATTAAGTAGTATCTGTATATAGAAAAGACCAAAACCGCTTACATTAATAACCACAGCCGGGCACTTGCTTATGGAGGGTTCCATATTAGAAAAAGGACTAGAGAATGAGAAGCACCTTAAATTTTATTATATTTCGCCGAGCATTTATGTAAAAGGCTAGCCTGCATATAGCATCCGCAGCTATGCGGGTGTGCTGGTTGATATACCAGTTTTAAAAATTAAAAAGGGCTATTGTGGCAAAAAAAGCTGCCTAATAGCCTATGCTTTGGGCAACGCATTTATTAAATTCCTCATTGAAAAAATGGTGATTGGCACCAATTGTATTTTGAAACACACATATTAAATATTTTTATTTTTTAGCTGGAATAAGTATTACATGCCATCCATAAAGGCGCCAATCTAGCGCTTGCAGCATTGGGAGCCATGGCTGCAAAGCTCGGCCGTGGTTTAGCTGTTACCATCCAATTATTCTACCCTCATTTATTTATTGGGTGTAGTGTAAGTGCTGTAGGCGGCGCTCTCTTGCCACCTTTAAAGTCTTACATTGTTAGGCGTTCATTGTGGGTTGTAAATAGTGGCAACGAAATGATATTGATAGAATTGCACGACAATGCGGGTATTTTGGGCTGCTATTTGCTGGTAAGAAATAAAATAGTAGAAATTGTGAATAAAGTATTTTTTGAAATTTAATTTTTGAAATTGACCACTATTTAGACCAAGGTTGTTATAGAGAAAAGCTAACAAAAAGCAGTACGGTTTTTTAGTTCAGGCATCCGCCTGAACCTACAATTATATCAACATCTGCTGCCCTTCTGGTACGTGCTTAAATAGTTCACTAACGCGGACCTCACGGGCTGTGCTTTACGGTTACTTGTATTAAACAATATTCGTAATTAAGAAACACCGAAGCACAGGAATAAGCTTGTTGCGTGTTTCCTGGCCGGACATGCGTTGCTGTATCTACTTATTGCTGCGGCCATGTTTCTGCCAGTTTTCTCTTGCTTTGTCCAGGCTTTGGGCCGGGTCGGCTATTTCCTGCTTCCGTTAGTTGCGTACTTTGGCCAGCCATTGTTTAAAAGGCTCTGCTTTGGGGCTTGGTATATATTGTATAATGCGAAGCATTGTTTGCGTATCCGCCACATCGGTTTCTCTTTGTTTTCCATCTTCCGCTACCATTTTCAACCGTACGATTTTTTCGTACACTTCGCTATCTTCTATTGCTAGCTTCTTTTTTAAATCGCTCCAATATCTTTTGGAAATGGAACTGCCCGTTAAAATCTCTATCACATCAATTACAGAGAAATACCAAATATCTTTTGCGGCATCGTAGTGGCTACGTACTTTTTTTTCTTCAAGCAGCTTTATAGAATCCATCTTTTTTGTTTGCAATAAAAATATGAAATGCTAAATAAATTAGTATACGTATTTTGCGGTAAAGGTGTTTGAAGGGGCGTTTTAGAAAGGGGTTTTAAATTATATGAGAAGGATGATTGGGTCTTCTAGGCTTGATTGTCTTTTTTTTATTCCTCTGCCAAGGTTCAGGTATACATAAACCTTTTGAAAGTCAAGCAGGTAGGCCAAACACACGGCTGTACCAATAAATACATAATTCAGAGTGGAGATTTATAGAATGGGAATGATTTATATTGCCGGAAATAAAAAAAGCTCCACCGAAGCAGAGCCAAGAAATCTTCGGCTTATAGCCTTATTGTGATTTGCAATACAAACATAACCTTTGAAATAAAATAAACAATACTTATGAATAAAGTTTTTGGATTAGACTTAGGAACAAACTCAATCGGTTGGGCATTACGTAATCCTGAGTCCATGGAAAATCAAATTGAAAAGGTTGGAGTACTAATTTATAAAAAAGGTGTTGGATTAAATGAAAAGGGTGAATATTCATATGCTGCTCAAAGAACAAAAAAACGGTCAACTAGGAGGCTATACCAAGCAAGAAAATATCGGCTGTGGGCCACACTTGAAAACTTAATTACTGAGGGTTACTGTCCGTTGAGTATCGAAAATTTGAATAAGTGGAGACACTATAATAAGGAAGAAGCTATAAAAAACAATAACGCTGGCAGGGTATACCCTGTGGATGATTCAAAATTTGATGCCTGGATAAAATTAGATTTCAACAATGATGGCAAACCTGAATATACAAGTCCATTCCAATTGAGGAAAGATCTGGCTGAAATAAAGTTGGATTTTACAAAAGAAGAAAACCGCTTTAAATTAGGTAGAGCATTGTATCATATTGCCCAGCGTAGAGGTTTTAAAAGCAGCAGAAAGAGTTCGGATGATACAAAAGAAAAAGAGAATGACGATACTGAAATTGTGGACTTGCAATATTCTGAAAAGAAAAAAAATAAAGTAATCACTGAGCTTTTTGCTAAATATTCCACGGCAAAAACGATAGGTAGCCTTTTTGCCATGCTTGAAAATGATAAAGTTCGGATAAGGAAAAGTATTGCTCAATACGCAATTAGGGAGAATTACAAAGACGAGATAAAATACATTTTCCAGTTTCAACAAATTACCTTTTCTGCAACACTTTATACTAAACTTGTAGAAACAGGAACTAACAAAAACGATGGTAGTATTTTTTACAAAAGACCTCTCCGTTCTCAAAAAGGATTAATTGGAAAATGTACTTTAGAGCCTAACAAATACAGGGCTCCAATTAGCCATCCATCTTTTGAAATTTTCAGGGCTTGGTCGTTTTTAAACAATATTAAATACAAACCCACAACTGGTGTTGATGCATATTGGCAACCTTTAGAATTAGCATTAAAGCAAAGCCTTTACAAGAAACTTTTCTTTCGCAAGAAAGCATACTTCCCATTTTCGGACATAACTGATTTTATAAAAAAAGAAGGAAAGAATTGGATTTTTAATTATAAAGACAAAACAACTGTTACTGGCTGCCCGGTTTGTTCCAGATTGAAAGATATTTTTGGGGAGGATTTTTTAAACATTAAAACTTCTAAAATACAATCTGAAAAATCTAAGAAAGATTTTTATGACAACGAAGACATTTGGCACGTATTGTTCTCATTCGAAGACCAAGAATATATAGCTGACTTTGCCGAACAAAAACTGAAATTATCCCCCGACAAAATAAAACAGTTTGTGATTGCATGGAATGCTTTACCAGTTGGTTATGCAATGCTGAGTCTAAACGCTATCAACAAGATTAATATTTTCCTTCAAAAAGGGTTGATATATACTGAAGCCGTATTACTTGCTAAAATTCCTGAAATAATTGGAAAAGATTTATGGGCTAGTAATGAAGTTTTTTTTATTGAAACCATTGGCAAACTTATTGACGAAAACAGAAGACAAAAAACCATTCTGAATATTGTAAACAGCCTTGTATCTAAACACAAAAATTTAGAGCAAAAATTTGGCTATAAGGATAGTAGCTACAAACTTGTTGAATCTGACATTTCTGATATTGAAACTGCTGTACAAGAGCAGTTTGGTATAAGCAAATGGACTGAAAAACCAGATGAAGAAAAAGAACAAATCTTTAACACAGTAAAAGATTGTTATCAGGCATACTTTATTACAACTGGTTTAATAAGAAAAGACATTAATAATGAACGACATTTTGTGGTAGTGTCAAACAGCATTCATTATTACAAAGCTGATTCTGGTTATTACAGACTTCCCAAATTAATTGACACACTAGCCGAATTTCTCCAAGCTCATTTTGAAGTAAGTGACAAGCAACTAAAAACAATTTATCATCCATCAGAAATAAATATTTATCCTCCTGCAAAACCCGATAAAAATGGCGTGTTACAGTTGGGTAGCCCTAAAACTGGTTCTTTCAAAAATCCCATGGCTATGCGAACACTACATGAATTACGTAAGTTGTTAAACTACATGATTGAAACCAATCAAATAGATAATGATACACGTATTGTAGTTGAAGTTGCCAGAGAATTAAATGATGCAAATAAGCGGTGGGCTATAGAAGCATGGCAAAAACAAAAAGAAGCGGAAAATAAAGAGTTTGCCTTAGCGATTGAGCAATTAACATCGGATAAAAATAATATTTCAGCAAATAGTGAGAGTTCTGACGACATTGATAAGATGCGGCTTTGGTATGAACAAAATAATGAAGAAACAGTACCACAAATTGCTGATGATAGGAAAGAAATTAAAGGCATTAAATGGTCTGAAAATAAAAAAGACTCATATAAAGAGATTGCTGCAAAAAAAGAAATGGTTGATAAATATCGGCTTTGGAAAGAACAACAATGTATTTGTATATATACAGGTCAAATTATCAGCCTAACTGACTTATTTGATGATAACGTTATTGACTTTGAACACACAATTCCCAGAAGTATTTCTTTTGATAATTCACTTGCTAACCTTACTGTTTGCTTTGCAGACTATAATAGAAACGTAAAGAAGAACCAAATACCATTTAATCTTAAAAATCATGATGATATATTAGCACGTATCGAAAAATGGAAGGATAAAGTAGAACGAATAAAACAGCAAATAGACTTTTGGGTGACTAAATCTAAAAAAGCTGCAGATAAAACATGGAAAGACGATGCTATAAGACAAAGGCATTTATGGCAAATGGAGTTGGATTACTGGAGAAATAAAGTGGAAAGGTTCACAATGAAAGAAGTAACAAGCGGGTTTAAGAACAGTCAACTGGTAGACACACAGTTGATTTCAAAATATGCGTACCACTACCTTAAAACTTACTTTGAAAAAGTAGATGTTCAGAAAGGCAGCAATACTTCTGAGTTTAGAAAAATTTATGGATTGCAAATTCCAAACATGGAGAAAGACCGAAGCAAACATTCTCACCATGCAAAAGACGCTGCTGTACTAACGCTCATTCCTGTTGCAGCAAAGAGAGAGGAGTTATTGAAAAAATATTACGAATACAAAGAGCAGAAACAAAACTTTATTACAGAACCTTACAAGGGTTTTAAAAGAGAATACGTTTGGGGGATTGATGACAATATTCTTATCAACAACGTTACAAATAACCAAGCATTGACCAATGCGAAACGAATCGTTAGGAAACGTGGTAAAGTACAATTTATAGAAGGTACCGATATACCAAAAATAGCAACTGGAGATTGCATCAGAGGGCAGTTGCATCAGGAAACATTTTACGGTGCCATTAAACCAGCAAAACGGGGAGAAAAAGGCAATATTGAAAAAGACGACGATGGTAAAATGATTCAGGAAGATAAAATAAAGTATGTAGTACGTGTTCCATTTCAATATAAAGCCAAGGCAGATGCACCCGGCTTTAAAACGTTAGAAGAAATCGAAAAACAAATTGTGGATATAGGACTGAAAGCACAAATACGTAAGCAGGTGTTAAGTGCAGGAGGTTTGAAAGAGGCTTTTGAGCAAGGTATTTTTATGCTTGATAAAAATGGGAACAAAGTCAATAAAATAAGACATATCCGTTGCTGGGCAAGTGTATCAGAGCCACTTTCCATCAAAAGGCAAACTTACCTTTCTAAACATGAATATAAAAATCAGTATTGGGCTGCCAATGGTGAAAATATTATTTGTACGTTTTACAAAAATGATTCAATAAATAAAAAAGGAGAATTAAAAAAAGAAAGAGAATTGGAAATAATCAATCTTAATAATGCCGCTAAAATAAAATCGTTTGGACTGGCAGGTAAGGATGGTGAAATCGAAATTTACAGAAAAAATAAAAACAATGAAATTGTTATAAAAGAGGACGGTTCTAGAGAACTCCCATACGCCTTAATGAAAGCAGGGATGAAAGTTATATTTTATGATTTACACATTGATGAACTAAAGAAAAAAGACAAAGAAGACGACCTAGAATATAACAAAAGGCTCTCTAATAGAATGTATAAAATAGTAAAATTTGCCGGTTCGCAGGTTACATTCCTACATCATATAGATTCAAGAGATGAAAAGCAACATATGGAAGCTTACAAGGAAAATGGATTCTTCAAAAAAGATGAAAAAGGAACAGATTTAACCTATGGCAAAAGGGGGAAAAATGGATTTACAGAGGAAATATCATATTATGAAATCTATAACCACGGGAAGCCATGGCATAAACTTTTATATACTAAAGATTGGCTTGATTGCGCTATAGAAGGCAAAGAATTTGAAATAAACATAGACGGCATTGTTAAATGGAAGTGATTATGCAATAACAATTTCATTAAAATTACCATTTTAAATTTCCGGAATGAAAGCAAATCACACTAAATGTGTGAAACATTTTGTAGGCTGGATTAATATCATAAAAATTAAACCATGATAATCCGTATTTCAAAACCAGATACCGAACACAAACCCTCAATCCGCAGCTTTACCTCTTTCGATGATATGGAAAACGAACTATTAGAATATTTTGCTTCACTTACCCCACAGCAATTATTACAAAATCTGAAGCAATTGGTGCTGCATTCCTTTGGCATTAAAGATGAATCTGAATTAAAAAATATGCCCCGCATCATCAACCTAAACCCAAGGCGTTGAACATTTATATAAACCTATAAAGTGAGATATTTTAACAGCTATTTTTTCTCTATGTAGGTTAGTTGTTAAAAGATAAAGCCATGATAAAACGCACCCTATACTTTGGCAACCCCGCCTACCTTAAAACCGCCACCGAGCAATTAGTGGTGGAACGTGCCGGCGAAGAAAGCAAAAGCATACCCATAGAAGATATAGGAATAGTAGTGCTGGACCACCAACAAATAACCATCACCCAGGCATTGCTGGCCAAACTATTGGCCAATAATGTGGCCCTGATAACCTGTAACGAAACCCACCACCCGGTGGGTTTGTTGCTTACGCTGGATGGTAACACCCTGCAAAGCCAAAAATATCAGGCGCAGATAGATGCCAGCCAGCCGCTAAAAAAGCAACTTTGGCAGCAAACGGTGGAGCAGAAAATAGCCAATCAGGCAGCGGTACTAAAAGGGCAGCGGCAAGAAACCAACTATATGGATACCCTAGCCCGAACCGTAAAAAGTGGCGACCCGGATAATAACGAAGCCAAAGCTGCGGCATGGTACTGGAAACGGCTGTTTCCCGATTTTCTACACTTTACAAGAGAGCGGGAAGGCCTGCCACCCAATAACCTGCTGAATTATGGCTATGCCATACTTAGGGCCATAGTAGCCCGAAACCTTGTGGGTAGTGGCCTTATGCCGACACTGGGCATACACCACCGCAACCAATACAATGCCTATTGCCTGGCCGATGATATAATGGAACCCTACCGGCCTTATGTGGACACCATTGTTTATCAGATAGTGCGGGGCAATGGGAAATATCTGGATATGACACCCAACATGAAAACCGCCCTGCTAAATATACCGGCCATGGATGTAACCATAGACGGGCAAACAAGCCCACTGATGAATGCCGTGGCACGTACCACGGCAAGCCTGTGCAAATGTTATGAAGGTGAGGCGAGGAAGATTTTGTACCCGGTGCTGTAAATTGTCTGAACCATGATTAGACGAGAAATAGCTGATTAGAGGCCGATTGACGTCAATAGACCGTAACAACCAAAAAAGCAAGAATTGAAAATACGTACCCTGTGTAAAAAATCCTGTACATCAGTTTGATCATGCATTAATCCTGGTTGAGACACCATGAACACACGCCTAAACGCATACCGAATTATGTGGGTAATAGTAATGTACGACCTGCCAACCGACACCAAAGCCGATCGGAAATGGGCTGCAAAATTCCGTAAAGACATTCTGGCCGATGGCTTTCAGATGTTTCAGTTTAGCATGTATCTGCGGCACTGTGCCAGCCGGGAAAATGCCGATGTACATATAAAAAGGGTAAAAAAAATATTGCCCGACAAAGGGCATATTGGCATAATGTGCATTACCGATAAGCAATTTGGTATGATGGAAATTTTTCGTGGTACACAAAAAGAAACATTGCCCGGCACCAGCCAGCAATTAGAAATGTTTTAGGCATAAAAAAGCCCGGTCACGATTAAGAAACCGAGCATTTTTTGTAAAAACATAGCTTCGACGGATACCAATTTTAATTGCTACAAAAGCGACAAGAACCAATGCTGTAAAGGGTTTTGACAAAGTCGGTTGGTATCAATCGAAGCTATGTCAAAGAATGAAAGCAAATCACAACCCTGGTACTTTAGCAAGCATGGTTTAAACAGTTGGTATCAATCGAAGCTATGTCAAAGAATGAAAGCAAATCACAACTCGGTAGCGGCTTTTATTTTTTGGTTCAGGGTTGGTATCAATCGAAGCTATGTCAAAGAATGAAAGCAAATCACAACTACCCATCAAAAGAAAGAATTGGGGCTTTCGTTGGTATCAATCGAAGCTATGTCAAAGAATGAAAGCAAATCACAACTGTTTTGCAAGGCTTGCCAATTCATCAAGGGTTGGTATCAATCGAAGCTATGTCAAAGAATGAAAGCAAATCACAACATGCATAAAGGGCGGCTACGGCGAAGCATAGTTGGTATCAATCGAAGCTATGTCAAAGAATGAAAGCAAATCACAACACTACATGCCTGTTTTGAATGAGATTGCCGGTTGGTATCAATCGAAGCTATGTCAAAGAATGAAAGCAAATCACAACTACTAACGATACTTTCAAAAACATCCACTAGTTGGTATCAATCGAAGCTATGTCAAAGAATGAAAGCAAATCACAACTGAACTGTAGAGTGTAGCAAGCTTGGCAACGCTGTGTAGGCACAACGTTGCTGGTTCATTGCTCATCCATTGCTCAGTTGTGTATAGTATTGTGCAAAAAAATTTGGCTTATTTTCTTTATATACAATTTAGCTATAAAAGGTTTTACCTCCGTTTTACGATCTTAATAATGTCTCCTGATTGTAATGTAGTAGTAAGCTCTACGCCATTAACAAGTGCAAACTCTGCATGGCGGGCAGCAGGCATACCCTGTGCAGTAAGCAATTGCTGAAAAGTGGTAGGCTTTGCTACAGTTACCAGCGAAATACGCTCCGGTTTGGTGTTGATAATATCCGGATTGGTAACCCTATTAAAACTGTTGCCTATGCTTTGAAACATACCTGCATAATTATTGAAAGATTGTGGTGCAGATACACCCACAATTTCATACACTAAATTATTGTATTGTATAAAAGTGGCCATTATTTTAATCGCTACTTCTTGCTGCCCCGTTTGTTGGTTAGCTTGTGCCTGCTGGCCTACCACTACAAAAGCCGGTAACCCATTTACGGTTGTAGGTCTGTTTTCCAAGGCTGTTATTTTATTTTCTTGTACAAAATTATTTGCAGCTTCTTGCGCATTAGCACCTTTTGCTAAGGTCATAATAAGTGCAGCATCGCCTTCTTTAGATTGAAACTGTACCTTAGAAGGTGCATTTTGGTACTGCCACCCCGTTGGTGAATTGAACTGAAATTTTAATACGGGGTGGTAAAAAACATTGTCTCTTAAAAAACCCTGACGCGGGTCTTCGCCATACACCATATTGGTAATAATTTTGTAAAACTCTTTTTTGTTTATTTTAAACAATGTTCCGGGTTTGGCCTGTTGGTATGCTATGGCATCTTTTGTAACTTCTTCGTAGCGGTTTCCCGGGTCGGGGTGTGTACTTTGAAATTCGGGCAATGTGCTGTGCGAAGATTGGTTCTGTAGCCGCTGAAGTGTAAGAAAAAACTTGGCCATTTCTTTGGCATCGTAACCCACTTTACTACTATAATTCACCCCTAACTCATCACTCTCAGTCTCATGGTCGCGGCTATATTTTAGCATTAATAATTGTGCTCCTTGTGTAAGTTGGTCTGCAAACTGAGCCACATTTCTATTTGCCAATATGGCAGCAAAAACCCCAAGCTGGGTAAGCAGCCCTTTGCTTTGCTGGCTTACGCTATGGCGGGCAGTAACATGGGCAATTTCGTGGCCCAAAACGCCGGCAAACTGTGCCTCATTGTTCATGTGGGTTAATATGCCACGGGTAAAGTACACATAACCGCCCGGAACCGCAAAGGCGTTTACCACATCAGAATCTAATACCCTAAAAGTCCAGTTGAGGTTTGGGCGGTGCGAAATTTTAGCCATTTCGATACCCCTGTTTGTAATGTACTGCTGTACAGTACTATCGGCATACAGGCCAAATTCTGCTACTACACCTGGGTCGCTTTCGGCTCCCATCTGTATTTCTTTGGCTTCGCTCATAAAGGCTACCTGCTTTTTGCCCGTAACAGGGTTTACAGCACAGCCAGCCATTACCACACAACTGGTTGCAAGAGCTATTCCAGTTACTATTTTTTGATAATTCATCTTGTATTTTTTGTTTATATTTTTTTAAAACCAACTTCAATAATCATTCCATTTTAAAGAACGCAACTTAATAGTTGTTTGGGTAACCATCAAGGTAAAAATCTGGATTCTAAAAAGATATTTGACCTTGTTTATTTTTTTGCAATTTAGCCACATATAGCATAAAGAGAGTCTTTGGTTCTACTTTGTAATTCAAATTCGCTAAATGTTGTTTTATAAGTTTCTACAGAATCACCTTACACATCATCAGGTAGAAAAATTGGGCAACACTTTGCTGTATCTGCCCCGGCATGTTGGCGACCTTTCAAAAACCATGATTCTTAAATTGGCTGTACCAAATTTGTAATGGTAAATAACAGACCGATTATAACAAACAGAATTGGAAATATGCAGGTCTTTATAGGCAGTTGAAGACTATTATCAATCTTATTAAGCTAATTGCCCCCCATATTTACCATTATAAATTTAGTTTAGCCTTCCTTTTTAGGTTACAAAAATATTTTTCGCTCCAATCTTAGCACAAGTCCTCTGCTTTGCAGAGCATTAAATTGATAATGCTGCTTATGCTGGTTTTGGTTTTATGGTTGCAAAATATTTGCAACCACTAAATATTGATAACCTTGCAGCAAATGGAATAATATTTACAGATGCGCATGAATCTGCACCTTTTTGTAGCAATCAAGAGCAGTATTATTTATATGCAAATATCAACAACGCTTTAGCTATGATTGTAATGAATGCGTTGGCTATACAGAATTGGATACTCCACCATCTATCCTTTCAAAAAAAAAAATAGAACAAAGAGGTTATGCAATAGCAGCTGTAAGCAAATGGCTTTTAGATTTTGAAACTAGCCAACACGCTTTACAAACAGGATTTCAGTATAGCTATGTATTTTTAAGCGGTAGAAAAAGTTAATTGATTACTACCCATTCACATACCTACCAATCGTTCTCCTGTACACCCACCATACCATAGCCAATACAACAAAAGCAGCCGCTATTGTGTACAGGCTTATCCACGGGCTGATGTACATATTTTGGGTTTTTAGCCAAGTACATGCGGCCCATTGCAGCACGGCAATAAGGGCTAGGCATACCGACATAATAATAACATTGGCAGGAAAAAACTGTTTCATTAAGAAACGGCCAAGCTGTTTTGGCGATGTGCCAAGGGTAATTAGCAGCTCAATTTCTGTTTTGCAACTAGCAATAGTAAGCTGGATAAATAAAGAAAAAACAAGCAGGGCAAATAGCAGCATAACAACCCCAAAACCAGCCAGCACTTTAACAATAATATTTACTGCCGTACGGGCTTTGCTGAAACGAGTTTTGTCTTCGTTAGTATGTAATTTTTTCTCCTGTAAGTAGCTTGTAAGTTTGGGGTCGGATGGGTCTTTGGTTTTAAGCACTACCCTTGTAATGCGTTGCTGTTGCTGCTGGTAGCCGTATTTACTGTTAGCCCAGTTCATAAACGATTGTGGTATTAATACCGAGTTTATACGGTCGCTCATGCCCACTACATGGCCGGTAATTACAAGCGTCTGCCCATTGCCATTAATGGTAATTTTTATAGCTATCGCCATGATAGCTTCCGGCGAAAGTTGGGGCAATTCTTCTCTGCTTTGCGCCATACCAAAATTATACAGATCCAGAAAAAAGGAGGGGATAATGATAGGTAAATCTGTTTGGCCTTCAGTCCATTTCCAATCTTTGTTTTTTATATCTACAAAATCATCGGGTACCGATTCAAAATAAATATCGCTGTAAAAAGGAATAGCATTGCTGTAACTCTCTGCACTTACCGAAAAGTTAGTAGCATTAAGTACACCTAACGATTCTGTAAATGGTTGCTTTTTTAACGCAGTTATATCTGCTTCAGCAAAAACATTTTTTGCTTTTTCGCTTTGGTTGTCCTTGTTTACTTCTTTGTTAAGCACCAAAAAATCGGCGGTTTCATTCTCGTTGTATTTGCCATGTAGCAGGTTGTTAAAGTTTACCTGCGTTTGTGCAGCCAGCAGTATTAGCAGCAATGCCACGCCCAGCCCAATAGTGGCCATTATAAACCGTACACGCCCCACACCGCTGTGGATAATTTTTTTAAGAAGTGGATTCATATAATAGTCTGTAGTGAATATTGAGTGGCGAGTAGGGTAGCACAATTTTTAGAACTTACGATTTACTACTAATTACTTGATGGCTATAAAATCATTTGTTTGCTATATTCAAAATTGCTGTCTTCATCCAGATCGGTGAGGATAAAACCGGCATTTCTTTTTTTACATTCTTCATCTATCAGTGCTGCTGCTTTGGCGGTGTTGGCCTCGTCTAGGTGGCTAAATGGCTCGTCCATTATTAGCCACTCAAAGGGCTGCATTAGGCTACGGATAATGGCTATACGTTGCTGCTCGCCGTAGCTGCATGTGGCGGCGGTTTGGTGTAGTATATGGGTTACGCCAAGCTTTTCTGCCATGCGGTCTATTGCCTTTTCTTCGTGTATCGGCTTGTACATCACCCTTTTTAACTCTATGTTTTCACGGGCTGTAATATTAGCAAACAGCCGCATATCCTGAAAAATAACACTAATGCTTTGTTGACGATATTGGCTCAACACATCTGGAGAAATATTGCGCAGCGGCAACTGGTTGTAATATAATTCGCCATTGTAATCCTGCCGCATTTTATACAGCATGTGTACCAGTGTGGTTTTGCCGGTGCCGCTTGGCGCTTTTATTTTCACCCTATCGCCTTTGTTAAATACCACATCGCTGTTCCAAATATCGGAGTGGCGAAGGCTGAGCTTATCTTTTAGCGGAATGGGTACCACTTGTTGCAGGCGAATGTTCATGATACAATATTAAGAAGACCTAACCTGTTCTTGTTAACCAATAAAAAAAGCGTTCCGATTTTTGCCGGAACGCCATGTACTATTAAAAATTATTACTTTTTTGCAGGGGGCGGGGGTGCAGGTATCGATTCCATAAGCGTTGCATCTTTATTGTATTCCATTTCTGATGTGCTTGTGTAACGTGCCGACTTTGCTTTTTCTTCTTCGGCCGCATACATTGCAAAACGAACAAATTGTACCAAACTATTTTTCTTTGCATCGCCAAAAGTTACTTCTCCTTTGCTTGTTACTGATTTACCATTGAAGTTACTGCTTGTAAACCAGGAGGTTTTAAAAGTACTTTTTGATTTGGCTAAAATATTTTTTGTGCTAACATCACTACTGTCGAACATGTTTTGATTAATACCGTTGAGCATTTTTTCAAAATCTACAAAAGCTACTACTGAATTGCCTTTCAGCTTGCTTTTTACATCATCAGACAAACCTATTTTCTGAGATTTACTTTGATAGGCTAACAGTGTGGCCGAATCGGAAGCAAAAGTGAGCATATCGTTTGCGGTACTAATAGCAAATGGCATTTCGGTGGCCGGCACACCATTCTCTGCAAGTATTAGCGTGGTGCCATTGCGAATAATAGCACCCGCTTTTACACCAAAGCTTATCAGTTTTTCAAAGGCTGCCTTATCACCAATTTTAGCAGCAAAAATTAGTTTGGCAGTTGGTATTTCAGAATTATACATTTCTGCATCTTTTCCTACATCTTTTTTCTCTATGGCAAAGTCGCTGAACACAACGGCAAAATCGCCTTTAAATACTTTTGCAAAATCATCGAGCCCCATACCTGTTTGTGCCAAACCCAATCCCAGTAAAGCATCTAGGCCGGTTTCCTTTATCAAGGCGGGTATTAGTTCGGGCTTAAAACTAAATGCCATTACGCCATTTACATTTTGCGAAGGATAATTTTCTATCATACCTAAATCCACTTCGGGGCCAGCATACTTTTTTAATAAATCACCCATTTTATCGCTTACAAAACCTTTGCTTTCTACTACCGCTTTTCCATCTTCAAAATTAATAGTAGTAGCACTGTATGCACCATCTACCAATTCTTTTAACTTGGGTAAAAAAGCAAAAGCCATAGCACTAACACCCTCTAAGTTTGCCTGGTTAAAAATCGTAATATCCACTTGTTTGCCTTGTAAATCGTTAAAGCCTTCTATACTTGCAATACTTTCTTTTTTAGTAATTTTAAAGTACTTCTTTAGTTTTTCTACGCTGCCAGATACGTTTGTTTCCGACTTGGGCTTACTAACACTATCGCTTTCTTCGATACTAATATCTTCGAAGTTGGTTTTTTGTCCACCCATTAAAACCATTACAGCTTCATCGTTCCAGCCAAAAGTTACTGGCCCATTTACGCTGTAAGAAAAGCCTTCTCCTTTAATAACTTCCGTCATTTCGGGTTGTTTTTTTAAAAACGCCTCCAGTTTAGAAACATCTTTCATGCCGGCTACTATTTGAATATCGGGTGTGTTTCCGTTATTCATCACATCGAGAGACGATGCGGAGATATACACTTTGCTTTCCCAATCAATACCTGCATCTTTTAAATCTTTATAAATAGTAATGACTTTTGTATATTCATCGGGGTTGGCAGTATCTTTTAAAACGGCCATCATGTTATCCACAGAAAGAGAATCGCTGTTGAGCTTTGTAAGCATACTTTTTACATCTATGCTAATTACATTACTTGCGTTTTTTGGTATAAAACGGGTGTACGAAGGGGCTTTTTTGCCGCAGGCCGCCAGTATTACAATGGCTGCAATGGTTAAGCCTGTAAGGTGTTTAAAAATCATGGTGTCTTTTTTTTGTTTGTAAAAAAATATTGTTTTCAAGTGGCACAATCTCGCTGTACTTGTTTTGCGAAAAGCTTACGTACTTAACTTTTACAAGGCATGCTGTTTTGTGTTTTATTGTTTAGTGGGTGCAAAATACAGCCCATTAACATTTACTACTATCGCATATTTATGTGTAATTTTTAACCTTCACCAGCATTATACCAGCGAAAAAACACCAGTATCTGTTATTTTACCGTTTTATTGTTAGGTTAAAAGGTTCAATACATTGTAGTTGTATCCTTCCTCCCGGTATTTTTGCTCTCTTTATGATGCCTACTATCAAATCATGCTTCCAAAAAACCATCCATATCTGGATAGCCGTGGGTTTATTATGTGTGGCAGCACTTTTTTTTCTTAATAACCAAACTAAAGAGTATGGTTATTTACTACTTGTTCCTTACCACAGTAAGCCTTTGGATATGTTTTTTATATGCTTCACCTATTTGGGTGATGGCATTTTTATTTTGTTACTGGCAGTAGTGGCTATTATTCTAAAATACAAGTGGCAGGGCATTGCTATCCTCGTTTCCTATGCATTGTCGGGGCTGCTGTCGCAGGTTATTAAGTTGGTTTTTCCATCGCCTAGGCCTGCAGTTTTTTTTAGAGCGTTGGGTAAATCCTTTTACGAAATACCGGGTGTTACTTTAACCAAAAGTATGGCCAGTTTTCCTAGTGGCCATACAGCTTCGGCCTTTGCATTAATGGGTATTTTGGTATTGCTTTATCCACGTAGTAAATGGAATAGCCTTTGGCTGATACTATCTGTGGGTGTAGGCTATTCCCGCATATACCTTGGCAATCATTTTTTGGCAGATGTACTATGTGGCGCTGTAATTGGCGTTTTTTCTGGCATGGCCACTATCCTGCTGCTATCCTTTTTTACCAAAGCTAAAGCCTTGGTTTTGTAAAAATGCAGCACTCGTTACCTTTCTGAGTTACGATTGTGTACTTTTTTGCCTGCCCCACTTATTCAGCTGAAAGCCAGTGAAATTACAATGATGATTGAGCAATATTGACCAACATTTTTAATCCCATGGTTTTGCAGCACTTCATTACACAACATACTGTTGTCCATTTTGCTTCTCCGTTTAAGAAAGAGGTGGCAAGCTGATGCATCAGTTCCATCTGTCTTTGGGTTGATGTCTGTTATAAATTATCTATTAATAAAATTTTGCTAGGCAGGGTATTTTGTTTTGCTTAAACATTCTTAATTATTGGGTTGCGTAGGGTTTACAACAAACAATAAATACACAACCATTTAGGAGAAAACGAGTTGCCGGTTTTTTACAAAAACTACCCTCAGAACTCCTTACTCTTCGCAGTTTTGATTGCGTAGTTTTTCTTTTTTTGAACCCAGCGAAAGCCGTGCCCTGATGGAGCGACATTGGCGACGCTCCG
>JAYUOV010000031.1:0-6646 GCA_043760535.1 Chitinophagaceae bacterium | reverse complement strand
GTTCCGTAAAATCCAAATAAGCTTAGTAGTGGGGATACCTATGCCCAGTCGTTAAAAAAGTAGTTTAAAATCAGAAAAAAGAACGCTAAAACAGAAAAGCCAGTGTGAAAAGAAAATAACATATTAAAGTATAATTGCAACTTAAAAAGTGCCATTCACAAAATTTGGATTTTTAGAGATGCCCTAAATAATTTCTTTCTTCGTTCAGCCCAAAGTTGAGAGAGTAAAATGACTGCTTCAATGGTGTTGCCTAAGCCAACTTCGTCAGCAAGAATAGCACCTTTAGAAAGTGGCGACTTAAAAGCAAAAAGAGCCGCTTCCACTTGGTGCGGATTCAAATCAACCTGAGCATCCATTAAGGCTACGTTAAACTTTTCGCTACTTCCCGAAGGAAAGCGTCTGGTTAGTTCGTAGGCAATGTACTTTGCCCGATATGGAGTTAATTTGTTCACTACATTTATAATTTAGTCCATATTAAAAAAATCTCATTTCTTTTTTGTCTCACCCTTTTTATACCAACTTCTTACAGAAAAAATCGTAGTATATCACTAACAATGGGAAATAAAAGGTTTAAAAGATTGCCTTTGTTTTATTAAGTTGTTCCTATGCACTTGTATCGCTTTGGTTTGCCTTTTTTATCTAAAAAAAGATGTTTGCAATACTAATTCCATCATTAAAAATCTGGATTGGTTTTCTGCTTATTCATGGTGCTTATAAAATAGCTTTCTATACACAACACCGCCCATATAAATTCCTTTCCCCAATCGTTGTTGCAACATTCATTTCGTGTAAATTTATTGTTTATATCTTCTTAAATAAAAACTAACAGAACCATGATGAGAAAATTGCTCTGGTTATTTGCGATGCTGTGCAGCATAATATATGCATCGGCACAGCCCACGTTTCCTGTAAATGGTGTGGCCGAGCCACGTAATGGCTGCTACGCCTTTACCAATGCCACTATTGTAAAAGATGCCCAAACCACTTTGGAAAATGCCAGCATGGTTATTCGTGAAGGTAAAATTGTGGCTGTGGGTGCTGGCATCGCCATCCCTAAAGATGCGGTGGTAATCGATTGTAAAGACAAGTTTATTTACCCGTCTTTTATCGACATCTATAGCGACTATGGCATTGCCGCACCACAACGTGCCACCACGGGATTTGACTTTAGGGCCCCGGCACAATTAAACAGTGCTGCCAAAGGTGCTTACGGCTGGAACCAGGCTATGAAGCCCGAAATACAGGCTGCATCGCTATTTGCCGTGGACGAAGCCAAAGCAAAAGGCTTACGTGAAGGTGGCTTTGGTACCGTACTTACCCACCAAAAAGATGGCATAGCCCGTGGCACAGGCATGGTGGTTACGCTGGCCAACGAAAAAGAAAACCTCGTAATTATAAAAGAGAAAGCTTCGGCCAATTATTCTTTTAGCAAAGGCACAAGTGGCCAAAGCTACCCAAGTAGTATGATGGGCACTATTGCACTACTTCGCCAAACGTATTTAGATGCCATCTGGTACAAAACCAAACCTGCAACAGAAGGCACCAATATGAGCCTGCAGGCATGGAACGATAACCAAACCCTACCTCAAATTTTTGATGTGTTAGAAAGAGGCACCGGCGACCAAACCACTAAATGGAACACACTAAGGGCAGATAGAATAGCAAAGGAATTTGGTACCCAATACATACTAAAATCTAGTGGCTACGAATACCAACGCATTAACGAAATGGCTGCTACAAAAGCCAGTTTTATTGTAACCCTTAATTACCCGCAGGCCATAGATGTGGAAGACCCAAACGATGCCAGGTTTGTAAGCCTGAACGATATGAAGCATTGGGAAATGGCTCCTTCTAATCCGGCTGCTTTCGAAAAAGCAGGAATCAATTTTGCCTTTACCACAGCCGATTTGCGGGATGCCAAAACATTTATGACCAACCTTCGCAAAGCTTTTGATTATGGCCTTAGCGAAACCAAAGCCATGGAGGCACTTACCAAAACACCTGCTACCTTATTGGGCGTTTACGATAAAGTAGGCAGCCTGGATGCTGGCAAACTGGCCAATTTTTTAATTACCAGTGGGCCAGTATTTGGCGAAAAAACCACCATTTACCAAAACTGGGTACAGGGCAATAAATACGCTGTAAAAGAAGATAGCTGGAACAATGTTGCAGGCACCTATAACCTCGTTATAAATGCTACTGCAGCCAGTAGTAATTATGTATTGGATGTAAAAAGCAGCAGCGATGCCAGCTTAATTGGTAAGGATACGCTCACCAGCAAATTTAGTTTTGATGGTAAAATGGTAAAGTTGAGTTTTTCTCCGGTAACTACCAAAGGCAGAAGAAGGCCAGCAGGCATGGGTTCCGATTCATCTCGTACTACACCAGTTGGTATGCCCGGTGGCGGCCGAACTGGTGGTGGAGTAGGTGCTGCTGTTACTGTAAGTGCCAGCCCCAACATTCGCCTGAGCGGTGTAAGCAATGGCGATGTATGGCAAGGTATGGGTGTAGATACATTAGGCAATAAACTTACATGGAGTGCCACATTTGTAAAAGCAGCTATTGCCAAAGTGGACTCTGTAAAAAAGAAAGACCCCATAAAAATGGGCAATATCACTTATCCATTTAATGGCTATGGTTGGGAAGAAATGCCAAAGCAGGAAAACATATTGATAAAAAATACTACTGTATGGACCAACGAAGCAGCTGGCAAAATGGAGAATACAGATGTACTGGTAAAGAATGGAAAAATAGCTGCCGTAGGCAAAAATCTGGATGCAGCAGGCGCCAAAGTAATAGACGGAACCGGCAAGCACCTTACAGCCGGCATTATAGATGAGCACTCACATATTGCATCATCATCTACCAACGAGGGTGGGCAGTCGGTTACATCCGAAGTGCGGATTGGCGACAACCTAAACCCCGATGATATTAACATTTACCGCCAGTTAAGTGGTGGTGTTACTTCATCGCATATACTGCATGGCAGTGCCAATACCATTGGCGGACAAACACAACTCATTAAACTCCGCTGGGGTGCCGATGATGAAGGATTGAAATTTAAAAACTGGGATCCTTTTATCAAATTTGCCCTGGGCGAAAATGTAAAACGAACCACTGCAGTTACGGGCAACAGCCGTTTCCCCGATACCCGTATGGGCGTGGAAGAAGTACTGGCCGATGCCTTTCAGAGAGCTACCTATTACCAGGCTGCTATGAAAGGAGTGAATGGAAAATCGGTTCGCAGAGATCTGGAATTGGACGCCCTTGTTGAAATAATGAATAAGAAGCGTTTCATAACCTGCCACTCTTATGTACAAAGCGAAATCACCGCACTTTTACGTGTGGCCGATAAATACAAGTTCCCCGTAAATACATTTACCCATATACTGGAAGGCTACAAAGTGGCCGATAAAATGAAAGAACATGGCGCCGCCGCTTCCACCTTTAGCGACTGGTGGTATTATAAAATGGAAGTACAGGATGCCATTCCTTACAACGCAGCCATTATGACAAGGGTTGGTTTAAATGTAGCCATTAACAGTGATGATGCAGAAATGGCCCGCCGCCTGAACCAGGAAGCTGCTAAGAGTATAAAATTTGGCGGCCTTACAGAAGATGAAGCACTGAAAATGGTAACGCTGAACCCCGCCAAAATGCTGCATATAGCCGACCGTGTGGGTTCTATAAAAGCCGGTAAAGATGCCGACCTTGTTTTGTGGAGCAATAACCCGTTAAGCATTTATGCTATTGCCCAAAAAACAATTGTGGATGGTATCGTTTATTTCGACCGTGACCACGACCTGGAGCTGCGCAAAAAAATAGCCGAAGAAAGAAACCGCATCAGCCAAAAAATGATGGGTGAAAAAAGAGCCGGATTTCCCATGGCCGCCGCCACGCCAAGCATGGAAATTATGAACACCTGTAACGACCATCAGCACCAGCATGGATTGTTGATTGTGGATGGGGATGAGGTTTTTTAGTTGATTGGTTCATTAGTTGATTGGTTCATTGGCTCATTGGCTCTTTGGTTTATTGGTAGATTGGTTCACTGTGGAGTTTAGGATTGATTCGGTAAAGCCCCAAAGGGGCGAAATAAATAGCCCAGGGCATCGCCCTGGGTTGAATGCAAACCGTTCGAAACCAAGCCCTGTAAGGGCGTAACATATTCTTGGCTAAAGATTGTAATGATGAAAAATTCAAGTGTATGACTAATGAACCAGTAATAAAGAATCCGAAAATAATGAGTGGTGCAATCATTTTCTCAGGCACAAGGGTGCCAATTCAAAACCTGTTCGATTATCTGGAAGGTGGCGAAAATCTCTGTAAATTTTTGGATGATTTTCCGTCCGTGCCTAAAGAAGCGGCTTTGGCTGTATTGGTAATGGCAAGAAAATTTTTGCTTGATAATTTTAACCAACAAAAAAATTAAAAATGAAAAAACTCATAACAATCCTTGGAGCATCGTTGCTGTCGCTGGCAAGTTTTGCACAAGACGACGTGTACCCGGCACCAGCCTACAACGGCTTGCTGTTTATAAAAAATGCCACCATACATGTGGGTAATGGCACCGTGATAGAAAACGGAACCATTAAAGTAAATAAAGGAAAAATAGAACAGGTAGGTGCTGGCATAACCATACCTGCAAACGATGTAAAAGTATTTGATGCCGCAGGCAAACATGTGTATCCCGGGCTTATTTTATCCAACTCCGATTTAGGCTTGCACGAAATTGGAAGTGGTGTAAGAGCCTCGAACGACTATGCCGAAATTGGAGATATAAACGCCTCTGTACGTTCTATAGTGGCCTATAATACCGATAGTAAAGTAATAGGTGTGCTGCGTTCAAATGGTATTTTATTGGCAGGTGTAGCGCCACAGGGTGGCACCATAAGTGGTTCAAGCAGCGTGGTGCAGTTAGATGCATGGAACTGGGAAGATGCGGCTTATAAAATGGAGAATGCCATGCACTTTAATATGCCTTCTTTATTTAACCGGCCTAACCCCTTTGGTGGCGGAGGCCGTGGAGGAATTGCTCCTGAAGATCCGGTTAAAGCTGGGCTTGAAAAAATAGCTGCTATCAAAGCACTTTTTAGAGAAGCAAAGGCCTATTTAGCAGAAACCAACCATGCCGAAACCAACCTGAAATACGAAGCCACAAAAGCATTATTCAGCAAGCAACAAAAGCTCTTTGTGCATTGCGATATTGTAAAGGAAATGCTGGTGGCTATTGACTTTGCCAAAGAATTTGGTTTTGAAGTGGTAATAGTAGGCGGCAGCGAAAGCTACCAAATAGCCGATCTGCTAAAACAAAATAATATTGCTGTGATATTGGCCCAAAGCCATAGCCTGCCAACAGCAGTAGATGATGACGTAGATCAGCCTTTTAAAACCCCGGCTATGCTGCAAAAAGCAGGTGTGCTGTTTAGTATAAATGATGGCGATGAAACCACCCGCTACCGCAATCTTGCCTTTAATGCAGGCACTGCAGCCAGCTATGGTTTAAGTAAAGAAGAAGCACTAAGCACCATCACTTTAAACGCTGCTAAAATTCTGGGCATAGCAGATAAAACCGGTTCGCTAGAAGTGGGCAAAGATGCCAACATGCTTATTAGCGAAGGCGATATACTAGACATGCGCACCAGCATTATAACCCATGCTTTTATACAAGGCCGCCAGGTAAGTTTAGATAACAAACAAAAGCAACTGAACGAAAGGTATAAGGGTAAATATGGTATTAAATAAAATACTGCCAACAAGTATCATTAAAAGGCCGCATCATTTTTGGTGCGGCCTTTTTTTTCATTGCAATTGCATTGTATTAAAGCCGGATGCAAGCAATAAATTCCATAACAAAAACACATAGAAAAACGTATGGCTGTACAGCACCCGGCCAGTAAACAAAACCAGCACCAAGGCTAAGCCTAATAAAAACGAAACAGTATAGCCAGTAATCTTTTTCATATAAAAATGTAGGAAAAAAATGCCAGAAGCTTATTGCTTTTGCAGCCATGCCAAAACCTTTGGAATAAAAATAACAGCACCGATAACCGCACTAATAAAGGCCGCCCAAAGCACGGCACCTGCCGCTACATCTTTTATCCATTTTATCTGTTGATGCCTGTGTGGATGCAGGTGGTCTATTAACTTTTCTATCACCGAGTTCATCATTTCCAATGCCAGCACCAGGGCGGTGCACACAAGTATCACCAGCCATTCGTAAAGGCCCAGTTTAAAAACAAAACCTGCTATAATTACAAGTATGGCCACAAAAGCTTGCACCTGCCCGTTTTGCTCTTTGCTAAAAAATAATCGAAGGCCGTTGAGTGCATATCCGAGACTTTTAAAAAATCGTTTCATAGCTGCAATGTAAAGCTTGCCTTTTAAAGCTATTGGGTTTTAAAAAATTATAAAAGTGTAATGTGGCCGGCTTCATAACCGGCCACGGTGTGCTGTTTGTATTATGGCGAACAAAAAATAATTTGCTGCAAATGGGCTGTACGGCAGGGGATTAGTTGAAACCATTTCCAATGCCTGATAGCGGTGCTTTTTCTGCCTTTGCGAAATGCTTTTTTAAAAGATGCATAATACTCCGGCATGGTAAAAATTCCAAATAGTATGGTAGCCATCACCGGTATGGAAATAT
>JAYUOV010000030.1:0-51404 GCA_043760535.1 Chitinophagaceae bacterium | reverse complement strand
GATATAAAACCACAAAACACGTATGTTGCTTTGCAGCAAAGCACTTTAGCCAGCATGCTAAACCCAACTACGCTTACACGTATTAGCAGCACAAGCCTGTACGGCAATACCTACAGCGTAGCCGATGTAATGAGCGACCTTGTAAAAGCCATTTTTAACGAAGACCTAAAAACCAATGTAAACCTGTACCGCCAAAATTTACAAACCGAGTTTGTAAAAGGTGCATCAGGAATTTTATTGGGCGCCGGCGGATACGATAACCCTTCTAAGGCCGCCGCATTACTTACTTTGAAAAAAATGAAAACCTTGCTGGCTACTGCCATTTCTGCTAACGAGCAGACAAAAGCACACCGCAGCAATCTTGTGTTTTTAATAGACAAGGCACTGAAAGTAGATTAAGAAAAACAGTTATCACCCGTTTAGGTGTTTTATAAAAAAGGGATGGCATCTTTAAAAGGTGCCATCCCTTTTTTATGTTGTGTCGTAAGCATCCGACTAATATCTCTATTGTTATACTAAATATTTCGGCTATATCATGCTTTCTGCTTGCCCTTTTGTGGTAGTGGCTCATCATTTAATTTCTGTGGGTAGTATTAATTATATCGTTTATGTGTTATAGCCATGCGTATGTATTGATGCCGTTATAATTGCAAATGGCAAAGATGCTGTAAAAATAGCGGCCCACTGTGGGGCATGGCTGTCGGCAATGGTGCAATGCCGGTAGTTTTCTGTTAACAATGGTAGTTCGTAGGTATTTCGATGGTTCTTTTATCCAGCAGCTTGTAATATATTTCCAATCCAGCGCCTTTGCAGTGCAGTCGTTTAATTTGGTTATACAGGCAATTGCAGAAAATGTATATACCGCCCTGCTATACACTTTGCTGAACGTATTCGCCAACCATACAGCAACGGCGTTAAACCCTTTATGCATATCTACAGCAGGGCTGTACTAGTAACCGTTTTACAGAAGATGACTGTAACATAGCTAAACGGTTAATATTTGTTTTACAAAAGGTGCAAATGCTATACATACCGGCAATTGTAATTGTATGCCGTTTGTTCTTAATAATACTATTGTATCGGTTGGGCGTACCACCTCCACGGAGATGAATCCTGATTGTCAAGAAGGTATTAGTCGGAGGCTTACTGCACTTCATAAAAAAATGATGGATGTAATAACTACCAAAGCAACAAGTTTGGGCAAAGTACAATTGGATTACTGGAACTAAAAATACGATAGACTTGTACAGGCAGGCTTGAGCAACCGTCCGCCGCCCTAAAAGTAAAAAGGGAAAAGGGTTTGGTAAAAAAAGCAAAACACAAAATATGCTGGAACGGTTTACTCGCTTTAAACCACAGTCATTAACTTTTACATAAAATATCCTTTTACCATTCGGTAACAACCTGGCAGAGCAGGTTTTAAGCATGATGAAACGAAGTATAATATCCGGTTGCACTGGAGGCCATCAAGATGCCGAAGATTTTTTACATATCCGTAGCAATCTTGTTAGCGCCAAAAAGCAGGGCATACCCATTATCCTGGCAATCACAGGAACATTAAAAAATCAACCTTTTGAAATGTTTGCTAGAACCGTTACGAAACTTGTACTTAAATTAATTTCTATTTTCTTGATAAGGAAAAATAAATCATTGCAAGCCCTATCATTAAAGAGGCTATCCCAAAAATAGTAAGATGACTTAAATTCTTAATATCCAGAGTAATTACTTTGTTGGCAACTGCAATTATTGCAATTTTTGTAATCGGCAAAGCCGGTATTTCATTAGAAGTTATAATTATTATTATGGACTTTATAAGCTCATATCCGATTGCGATAATTAATGCAGAACTAAATATTTGATATAATATTTCTGCTTTAATTAAAAAAAATGGTGGAGCTTGAATTTGAACAAAAATAGAATATATTAAATGTAAACTTGATGCAATTAAACTAATCGTTAGTATAACAATTATACAAACCATAATCCACTTATTTGTTTGTGTTATTGCTTTTAAGAATTTATCAAAGCCCATTTGTATATAGTTTGATTGAGTTTATTAGTCGTTTAGTTATTTGGTACTACCAATTTCTCTATGTTGCATGAAAACACTTTTGCAGCTGTTTTCTATTATTTTTTCTTTTGCTCATAAACCCTTCCACGTGGTTTCGCATGTGTGCTATTGTTAATGGAGCGTTACTTACCTATAACCTTAGTCTTCTAATCTTGTTGCGCATATTTTTGTGTATATAAATCTAAGGTGTGTGGTTATAGAAAACCAAATCTATTCTTTTATTATTTTCTTCTAACCAAATCCTTACTACTGGGTTTTGTACACAGGATTTTCATCCACAATCAAAAATATTTTTGTTGTTTGTTCTTTACTAGCTGTATTAAAAAATTAAGAAATAAACCCCAATAAAAGTACCGTTAAATATCAGAAAACTTACATGGTCTTTTCTACTAATAGCCGATATAATATTAAAAGAAAAACGATACTTTGTCTTTTTTTTTATTGGGGTTAATACTTTTTGTGTATAGCTTTTACCTGCTTTATAACCGCGGCGCATATCCACTTCGTCATCAAAATAAGTAACAAGGCTATCTTTTAAAGGCGTTTTTTAATGGTAGGATACTCTTTGCCCAAATAACCCATTTCTCTTTGGGGAAAAGCTCAAATGCTTCGGTAATTAGCTTTCAGGTCGTGTATTAATAGTTCTCTAGATGTTCGTTTATCTATCAGCGACTCAACTCAATATTATACGTATTCTGTTTCAATTGTTGTTCCGCTTCTCTTATCCAAAAGGCCGGGGAGCAGCTTTATTAGTCGGTAAGATTATTTTATATCGACTACCTTATTTCTGCGGTTTGTAGACAAATAATTTTTTGCACTTTAAACCCCTCTTTTTTAAAAACTAAGCCACAACTACCAACTTTTTAAAAGTTTATAAAATTTACCTATAAGACTTTTGTATAAAAAAACTATAGCACTTTTATATATCCCTTCTAATTTTACAAAATAAAAAGTCTCAATAATTTTCGTTTTATTTTAATATAATTTTTACACCCCTTTTGCATCACAACTAAAACTAATTATTTAAAGTGTTTAATTATTAATTAAAAAATAGTATTAAAAATAAGACGAAAATTGAGAAAAAATTAATTTTTAATTACAAGAAGATCCATTAAATACAAAATTATTACTTGAACTAAATGACCAAGTACCAGCAGTTCCACCTATTGATGATGCAGAACGGTAGCAAGTAATTCCCTTATTTTCATTATTTTCGAATTTTTCAACTGCATAGTTAACAGATATTTGTGGTTGAGTATTAGAAGTACTTGTACCTGCAACATTGAAAAAGATATTAAACCCGCTACTAATATCAAAAGACTCTAAAAAAGACGTGGAAGTATTATTTAGTGTAACCGTGGTTCCATCTGCTTTTTTATAAGTTATTGAAGAAAAAATTGTATTGCCACCTGTTGGTATTGTGGCTTTTAAAGTTAATTTGTATGTAGTTACTACTGTTGGCTGATCATCATTTTTACTGCAAGAAAATAAAAATGTTGAGATACAAAGAATTGCAAATGTTTTGGTGGCGTTTGTCATGCTAGTTTTTTTACTTTTTTAAAAATGTTTTTAAAATTTATTCAATAATACATGTAATTAGTAAATAAATAAAAAATCGTTTTCCATTTGTAATCAGCAAACTAAGTATTGTGATTTTTAATCTTGTTAATTATGGTTTAAAGTGTGTGATATTTTTAAATTTTAAAACATAGTTTATGTTGAAGCCTTTCATTAAAGAAAGTATATTGTAATATCATATTAATTTTTATAAAAGCACCTCTTTTTTCACACTTTAATGCCAAATTTTTGTTTTGTCGGTCATTTTTTGTTAAAAGTGCATCCTTTGGACTTTTTATATTTAGTAGCACCTCTTTTCTTACGAGTAAGTAGTTTTCTGTAGTTTTTTATTTGTAGCTGTACGATTACCCGTAAAGATAATTATACCATTCGCTGAAATGCTTTGTGGCAGTACATTTCATTGTTCATTTTAAAAGTAGGGGAAGCTTTTTTAGGTGGAGGCTTGGGCTTAGTATTTTTTTAACCCTTTTTCTTTCGATTTTATAAGCTTCTATTATGGCCAATAGATGTAAGTAGTTTATGATTTGCAGCCTTGCAATGGCACCCAATATTATAGAAAATACCATTTTAGTGTTGTTTGCAATGCGTGTTACAATTTGCAGTAAGAAAGCTATAAATGCATACCATACTAGTAGCTGGATGGCACTGGTATTATCTGCTTAAAAATAAGTGAGTGGAATTTCGGTTTTAATCTTTTAAAAAAGAGTGCAATAAGCTATAAGGTTACTACAATGCAGCAAACCTGTTTACATTTGCCGCAACCAATTAAATACCGCTACATGAACCAAAAATTTGTAGAACGCATAGCCGCCGAAGTAAAAGAAATAGAAGCGGCAGGATTGCTAAAAAAAGAACGCATTATTACTAGCGAACAAGGGGCCGAAATTACCGTAAACGGCAAAACTGTTTTGAATTTTTGTGCCAATAATTACCTCGGTTTATCATCGCACCCACGTGTGATTGAAGCTGCCCACAAAGCCATAGATACCCATGGCTATGGTATGAGCAGTGTGCGTTTTATCTGCGGAACGCAGGATATACACAAAGAACTGGAGCAAAAGATTGCCACTTTCCTTGGTACAGAAGACACCATTTTATACGCCGCTGCTTTTGATGCTAATGGTGGGCTTTTTGAACCATTGTTTGGGGAGCAAGATGCCATCATTAGCGATACGCTTAACCATGCAAGCATTATTGATGGCGTTCGTTTATGCAAGGCTCAACGCTACCGTTACGAACATAATAACATGGCCGATCTGGAAATGAAACTGGCTGAAACACAGGGTCTTCGTAGCCGTGTAATTGTAACCGATGGCTCTTTTAGCATGGATGGCACCATTGCCCAACTGGATAAAATTTGCGACCTAGCCGACCGATACGATGCCATAATAATGATAGACGAATGCCATAGTAGCGGCTTTTTAGGAAAAACTGGCCGTGGCACCCACGAATATTGTGGCGTTATGGGTCGGATAGATATTATAACAGGCACTTTGGGCAAAGCCCTTGGCGGTGCAAGTGGCGGCTTTACCAGCGGCAGTAAAGATATTATAGAAATGCTGCGGCAGCGGAGCCGGCCGTATTTATTTAGCAATACGGTAGCACCCAGTATTGTGGGTGCTAGTATAGCTGTGCTGGGTATGCTTACAGAAGCCACTACGCTAAGAGATACTTTGGAGTTTAATACCAACTATTTCCGCACAAAAATGACGGAAGTTGGTTTTGATATAAAGCCCGGCGACCACCCGATAGTACCCATTATGCTGTACGATGCAGTGGTGGCACAAAACTTTGCCACCAAACTTTTAGAAGAGGGTATTTATGTAATAGGATTTTTCTTTCCGGTAGTGGCTAAAGGGCTGGCACGTATAAGAGTGCAGCTAAGTGCCGCACATACACAACAGCATTTAGATGCAGCCATTGCGGCATTTACTACGGTGGGAAAAGAATTGGGCGTATTGAAGTAAGAGCTTTTGTAAAAACACGGTTCAGGGCATCAAGTATTTAAATTAATACTTGATGCCTGCACTTTAAACCTAACTAAGTCATTTTTTTAGGCACCATTCTGCCACCTTCTTCTGCACCTCTATCACCTGTTTCGTGGTATTCAGCATCGCCATTAACTTGCCAGAGGTCGTATATTTCTGCACCAGCAATTATGTTACGGGTAGCCAGCATGGCAGTCATCATACTATGGTCTTGATTATTGTATTTGTGCATTCCATTTCTTCCAACAAGGTATAGCCCATGGTATTTTTGTAATCCTTCCCTTATTTTAAGTACGTGATTTTGATAATAATGGTCGTAAACCGGATAAGCTTTAGCCTGCCTTACTACATAACTATCTACAATATCTGAAGCATGGCATAGCCCCACTTGCTCCAACTCTTTAATACCCAACAGCTCCAGTTCTTTATCTGTACTGTTCCATAATCCATCGCCTTCAAAACAAAAATACTCGAGCCCGTAACATGCCATGTTTGGGTCTGGCACCAGAAAAGGGCTCCAGCTTTTAAAGTTTTGTACCCTACCCATTTTTACACTAGGGTCGTGTATATAAATCCAATTATCATCAAAGAGCTTTTTATCTTTCATTATAAGTACCACAGTAATAAAATCACGATAGGCCAGCTTATTTGCCGAATTAATAGCTGTGGCTGAAACAGCAGGATGTATAGCATTAACTAACTCCTTCATGGGTGCAGCAGAAATAATTTGGTCAAACCCGTCATGTATTGTGCCATCAATTAAATGAAAACTCCATTTTTTGTCATTTTCATCAAAATGCAAAGACTTAACACTTGCATTCATTAACACTTTTCCGCCCATTGTTTCTATTTTATCCCGGCAGGTTTCCCACATTTGGCCGGGGCCAAGGCGTGGGTAGCGAAAGGTATCAATTAATGTTTTTATGGTATTCCCTCCTTTAAGGCCATTTTTTTTAGGCGGAAAAACAGCATTCTTTATAGCACTACTTAATGACAAGCCTTTTATGCGTTGTGCTGCCCAATCGGCCGAGATTTCTTTACAAGAAACGCCCCATACTTTTTCTGTATAGGTTTTAAAAAAAATATTAAACAGCCGTTTACCAAATTGATTAATTACCCATTCTTCAAAATTTTTAGGGCTCTTAATTGGTTTTATTTTTACCTGTAAATAACTAAGTACACAAAGTGCCGACTGAAAAAAGCCTAATTTTTTGAGTGCTTCCATAGCTACCAATGGGTAACTAAAATACTTTTTATTGTAATATATACGGCTACTACGTGGCCTGTCTAGCATATCATCACCCAATATCTCGGTCCAAAAATCTTCTACTTCTTTGCTTTTGCTAAAAAAGCGGTGACCTCCAATGTCAAAATGATAGCCTTTATATTTTTCGGTACGGCTTATGCCACCTACGTAAACAGCATCTTTTTCAAAAACGGTAACGTGCTGGTAGCCAGCTTTTGTTAACAAGTAAGCCGCCGTTAAGCCAGCCGGGCCTGCACCTATAATTCCTATTCGGTTTGTGTTCATTTATTACGCTTAAAATTTTAGCTTAGTACAGCTTTGTATTAAATTAATTTTTTGGTTTATGTTTTATAGGCAGTAAATACTTTATTCTAAAACACACAGGCTTCTAGTTTCTTTATAAAAAATTATACATAATGTTAATTGCTATAATGCGAATATGCATCATTTTGTTGTACTATGTTTAAACCCCGAACTGATGGTGCCATTACGCAAAGCTAATGTTGTATCTGGGTATGGGGTACACGGTATGCAATGGTTAAAACACCTTTCATCGCCTTTTGGTACAAAAATTGTTGCAGTATCGGTTCTATATGTTTCAAAGGTTTGCCCTTTTGTATTTGCAATAATTTGGGGCTTTATTAACCTTTGTGCAAATTCTGTTGGTAATTGTTTAGCGTTGCGGAAAACATTATTCCAAGAAAAAGATAGCGTGTAGAAAAGCAGAAATGTATAAAACAAGTAAACAGTAAGCGGCTTACCTGCTGAGTACAATTTAAAATCAAATTGTAGATACAGTAACGGCGATAAAGCAGCCATAGTAATAAATGCTTGCCCAAATCTGAAATCTGGTGCCAATAAAAGCCAATAAAAAACGCCCAGAAAAGAAGCTGATATAATAGCAGTTACATAAAAGTTGTATTTTATTTTTTTTATTATTAACCCTACAAAGTAAATAACCGGAAAAATAAATGCAGCAATTAAAATACGGGCCTCCATTTTAGTTAGTTGAATCCAAACCAGCGGAAACCAATTTTGAATACCCAATTTTGCAGCTGCCATGGCTCCATCTCCCGGAACCCTAGACCAGCCTGTTATTTCTTCTTTCATGTGTATCACATCCTTTACGGGTATTTTCCAATCGAAGCTAAATAAATCTAAAGCCGGAAAAGGGTACACCAGCCAGCCAGAAATGATTACGTTACGTGCAAGCCAAGGCAAAATAATTAAACCCAGCCAAGGTAGTACACTAACCCACTTGCGAATGTTGGATAAATGCTTTAACAGTATAAAAACTACCAGTATGGTTAGTGGCAAGTTTGCTAATTTTACTGTAAGAGTATAAGTACACAAAATCAAAATGGGAATAAATTTTCGAATACCATTCTCCGCATCTTTTTCTGATAACCTAAGCATATAGGAAAAAATAAAAATGTTAAGTATAAGCGAAACAAAATCGGGTGTAGGAGACGAAAGGATTGTGTAGCCGCCCAAAACTATTACGAAAAGTATGCCATTGAAAATGAAAATATTAGAAGCCCCATTTTGTTTCAATGCTTTAAGCATCTCAATTAAGAAATAAATAATAGATGCTGAAAACAGTATGAAGTTGACTACAAAAATTTCTTGCCCAAAAATACTTTTAAAAGAAGTAAGTGCATATAGGGTAAACACATTTGGATTAAAACCGAACCTGCTGTGAAGGTTAGCTAAGCCAGGTACCACGCCATATTCCTCAATCCATTTTATTGATTGCAGGTGGTACAAGCCCGTATCATAATTAGTAGGCTGCCCACTGCATACCCAAAATGCAATTAAAATAAATGGTGCTGCCATTAGTATTGGCATTTTTTTTTGTCTTACTGCTATTACTAACCTAATAAAATCTGTTTTTATATACACAAAAGAAACCACGGCCAAAAACAGTACTGCGGCTAGTAAATAAAAACTTACCGGCATAAATAGTGATGCAATTGATGCAATAGAGTTAGCAATTACTAACCCAATAAACAATTTTACTGCTATGCCAGCTTCTATTGATACAATTTTTGAAAAAAAAGCCCCAAGGCTAAAAAATAAAAAAACAGATGACAGAGAAGCAAGTAAAAGTGCAACCATATTAATATTTGTTAGCTATTTAAGGCGGAAATTTGTAAATGTAGTTGAAAAAATGGGTGGTAAGGCATGAGTGCTTAATAAGCAGTATTTTAATGCCCTGACATTGGTTCACCTAAAAAAAAGGCAGTAAACACAATGACAAAATCAATAGCACAAACAGCAAAAGAAGTATTTAAAACTTTTGCACATAAGAAAAGTAACGAATTTATAGCCACGGAACCTACATTAACAGGCATTGGCAATCTTATAAAGAAAACGGCAGCAAAAAGCCTTCTGGAAGTGGGTATCGGTATTGGAACCATACCCTTCTTTGTTTCGCAGCTATAAAAGCAGAAGAGCATTTCTGCAGATTCCATTACCTGCTACGGCTCCTAAGATCATACTTTCTTCATTAAACAGTTTCAAAAAAACATGGTTGATATTTCGCCAAAACTTCATTTTACGCACATTGCAAATCTGAATGAAATTCCCGCAGAGATTAGGTTCGATTTTATGATTATAGATAGCGGTAATCTTGCCCTGCAGTTCATTAAAGAACATGTGCATAGCCATATTGTAATTATGTTAGAAGGAGATAGAAAAACTTAGCGGAATTCACAGATGCAAATGTTATACGACCATGTAAGTGTATATGGTGTGGTGGGCAACAAAACAGCACTTGCTTATAACCCAAAAGGAAAAGGAAAAAAGAAGGCGGGTACCCCATTTTTCTATTAAATGCCGCACCTTACAAAAAAAAATTTGCTGCTGCCAAAATAAAATTACGGCATTAAAGGAGCAATTTAGGTTTTTAGAATTTTGATTTTAATTACACATTACAATGCAGAAGTTTCAAACAAAGCCTGTATTGGGATTGTTTAATTTAATTACGTACTAATTCGTTTAGATAGCTACACCGTTGATGATATTCTTTGTTTTCTCTTCCTTTACATTTGCATCACTAAAAAATTACCATGCCCAAAAGCACCTTTCACCTTTTACCTTTTGCCTTTTGCCTTATTGTATTAGCTGCCTGCAGCCCTAACAATACCAATGTAGATAATAGCTTAAAAAAGTATTTTGATGGTAATAAAGTAGATGGCTGCTTTGGCCTTTGGGATAATGGGCAAAACCAGTTTACACTCTACAACCTGCCGCGGTTTAGGGATAGTGCGTACTTGCCCGCCTCTACTTTTAAAGTGGTAAACTCCCTAATAGCCCTGCACACCGGCCGTATTTTTAGCGATAGCGTAGTAATACCCTGGGATGGCCAAAAACGCTGGCTTGATACCTGGAACAAAGACATGAACATGAAGGAAGCCTTTGCCCTGAGTAATGTAGGCTACTACCAGGAAGTAGCCCGCCGCATTGGCAAAGACACCATGCAGATGTGGCTGGATTCTATAAAATACGGTACCTGTAAAATCACTTCGGCCATCGATACTTTTTGGCTGGATAACAGCCTTAAAATAACAGCCGATGAACAGCTGGGGCTGATGAAGAAGCTCTACTTTAAGCAACTGGTATTTAATGCCCGAAGCCAGGAAATGGTAAACGGAATGATGCTGAAAGAAAGCAATGCCAACTACAAACTGAGCTATAAAACTGGCTTGGGATTTTTACCAAACGGCAATTCGCTCGGTTGGGTAGTGGGCTGGATAGAGGAAAACCAGCACGTTTATTTCTTTAGCATGAACGTAGAAACCAAAGAACCCAACCCCGATATGGTAGCCATAAGGATGAACATTTTAAAAGGCATTTTAAAGCAATTGGGCTTTTTTGAAGGAAAGAAGTAGGAATTGGTTGATTGGTTCATTCGTGTAATAGCAGCACTTTAAAATAAAGACTGCCGCTGCAAATTATTATCCGCCGCCTGGCGGGGGTGGCAGGTTCTTGCCTCACGGGGGTGGATGGTGAGGAGCTACAATTACCATATCTTTTTCATTCTAAATTTTAGCTTGCAGCAAAATGGAATGCGATGGCTGCAAAAATTAAAGTATCGGGCGTAATCGGCTTTTTCGTTATCAGAGATTACAAAAAAAAAGAAAAGTTTGCCGGTAGAAAAAAAGCCCAAAAATTGGCTTCTTTTTGATATAATTGGCTGCATATTTGAGGCTATGATGGAAGGCTTTTTTAAATTTTCTTAGATATTTCAAACTAAAAATCAATCATCATCTCCCCAGAAAACATATCATACCTGCTTTACCTGCTACTCATTATCCCAGTAGCAGCACTTATTTTTTTAGCCCTGCGGTGGAAAAAAACCATCGTAACCAAAATGGGCGACCATGGTTTGGTGCAGCAACTGATTGCTACCTACAGCCATAAGAAATTTTTACTGAAAGCCTTACTACCATTAGCTGCCTTAATATTACTAGTACTGGCATTGGTAAATTTTCGTAAGCCCGACAGCAGCGAAAAAATAAAACTTTCGGGCACCGACCTGATGATTGCCCTTGACGTAAGCAATAGCATGATGGCTAAAGATATTCAGCCCAACAGGCTGGAAAAAGCGAAGCTGCTTATCAGCAAAATCATCGATCAGTTAGAAGGCAATCGTTTGGGGCTTGTAGTATTTGCAGGCAATGCTTATTTACAAATGCCCTTAACCACCGATGCATCGGCCGCCAAATTGTTTCTTAGTACCATTAACCCCGATATTATACCGCTGCAAGGCACAAATATTGGCGAAGCTTTGCTGCTGTGCAACCGTTCTTTATCCGTTCAAGAAAAAAAATACAAATCCATACTACTCATTAGCGATGGCGAAGACCACGACGATGCGGCCATTGCCACAGCAAAAGAATTAAAAGACAAAGGTGTAATTATAAATACCATTGGAGTGGGTTCGCCTGCTGGTTCGCCTATTATGGATGCCACTTCTGGAGAATACAAACGGGACGATCAGGGGAATGCCGTAGTTACCAAACTGAACGAAAGAGCATTGGAAGACATTGCTGCACAAACTAATGGCAGCTACCAATTGCTAAACGATGCTACTGATGCGGCCAACAAAATAGCCAGCCAGGTAAGCGCCATGGATAAAAAACAAATAACCGATAGTTCGCTTACCAATTACAGCAGCTACTTCTGGATTTTTGTAGTATTAGCCACGCTATTGCTTACCATAGAATTATTGGTAACCGAAAAGAAAAAAATGACACAAACCAAGCAACCGGCCTTGCAAAAAGCAGCCATCATAAATACGCCAGCTAGCGAAAAGTTTTCAAAAACAGCATCCGTTATCCTATTGCTGCTTTGCAGCTTTTCTAATGCATTTGCACAAAAAGAAAATGAACTAGTACGAAAAGGAAATGATGCTTACAAAGAACAAAAATTTGATGAAGCCAGCAAGCGATACGAAGAAGCATTGAAGCAAAACAATACTAACAAAACAGCTGTTTTTAATCTGGGAAATACAAAGTACAAAAGCGGCAAATTTGAAGAAGCCACTAAACAATACGAAGCCCTAGCCGCTAACAAAACAGACAAACAGCTTTTGGCCAAAAGCCTTTACAACAAAGGCGTTTCTCTATTAAAACAGCAGAAATTACCCGAAGCCATTGAGGCATTAAAACAATCGTTAAAGGCCAACCCTGCCGATGAAGAAACAAGGGAGAATTTACAGAAAGCCCTAAACGAACAACAACAGCAAAAAAAAGAGGATAAAAAGGATGATAAGAAGAAAGACGATAAGAAAGAAGAAAAAAAAGAACAAGAAAAAAAAGACAAGAAGGAGCAGGAAAAAAAAGACGAAAAAGAACAGCAACAGGAACAACCCAAACCCAAAATAAGTAAAGAAAATGCCGAGCAAAAACTTCAAGCCCTTCGCCAGGAAGAAAAAAAATTACAACAGCGGCTTAACCAAAAACAAAAGGTAAATAGCAAGCAGCCAGAGAAGGATTGGTAAAACTGGGATTAGTGAATTGGGGGTTAGTATGTTATTTACAATTTACTTAAAGGCACCAGAATCCTTTATTACTTCATTCAATAAAAAATGGCAGGTATTACCTGCCATTTTTTATTAAATATACTATAAACTACTAATGTAGATTGCTATTAATCAACCTTAAAAATTCGCTTCTTGTTGGTTCATGCTTAAACTGTCCACTAAATGCAGAAGTAGTAGTAACGCTATTTTGCTTTTGTACGCCCCGCATCATCATACACAAGTGTTTGGCTTCTATTACTACTGCCACACCTTGTGGATTCAATGCTTCCTGAAAAGCTTCTAAAATTTGATGTGTTAACCTTTCCTGTACTTGCAGGCGGCGTGCAAATACATCTACTACACGGGCCACCTTACTTAGGCCCGTTATCCAGCCGTTGGGTATGTATGCTACATGAGCCTTGCCTATAAATGGTAGCATGTGGTGTTCGCACATACTGTACAGCTCTATATCTTTTACAATCACCATTTCGTTTACGGCTTCATGAAATTTAGCCGAATTAATGATGGCTACTGGATCTTGCTGGTAACCTTGTGTAAGAAACTGCATCGCTTTGGCAATACGTTCTGGCGTTTTGAGCAGTCCTTCTCTTTCGGAGTCCTCACCCAATAATTCTAGAGCCGATTTATATGCAACCGATAAGCCCTGTGTAGTTGTTTCGTCGTACTGTTCTGTTTTTTTGTAAGCCATTTTTATTTATATACAAATGATGGTTAAAAAGCATTGATGCAGATGTGTAGGTGAAATTTAATATGAGAGTGTGCAAAACCAATTTAGATGAGGTGCAACAATATAAACGCAATTAAAATAAAATAGTTTGGAATAGCATAAAAACGGTGACGAAATAATTTTTGCCCATTTGCCTATTTGCTTCATTCCGCTCCATAATAATCCACAAAAATCCTAGGTGTTTCGTAAAGCCTTATCTGGTGGAGCTTTCCGCCGATTATATGTGGGGCTAGCTGCTTCCATATTTCTATTACAAAGTTTTCGGTACTGCACATTTTACCCTTCATAAAATCCACATCTAGGTTTAGGTTTCGGTGGTCCACCTTGTCTAGCACATGGGTTTTTATAAGATTGCTCAGGTGTTTGGCATCTATAATAAACCCTGTTTCAGGATTAGGTTGGCCTTTTACAGTCACAAAAATTTCGTAGTTGTGACCATGCCAATTATCGTTGGCACATTTTCCAAATACAGCTTCGTTCTCATCGCGGCTCCATTCGGGGTTATATAGTTTGTGGGCTGCATTAAAATGCTCTACTCTAGTTAAATATACCATAATTGTATAAAGATAACATCCGATTTAGGAAAATTGTTACAGTTTATGGCAACACAAATAACACGGGCTTAATAAGATGTTCGCAGATTTTATATTTGCGAACACCTTGCAGCGTTATTTACCACATAAGTTGCCAAAATATAATCCGTCGTTATCCGCACAAATTTATGTTGTACGTGTTCCTTTCTAAACTTATCTATTAATTTCATAAAAAATACAGGTACATGAGAGTTTCCGTTTTTAGAAAAGAGCATTTTAATGCTGCCCACCGGCTAAATAATCCGCTAATAAGTAGCGAAGAAAATGCTACAATATTCGGCCGCTGTAATTATCCCAACTTTCATGGCCACAATTACGAGCTAGAAGTAAAAATTACTGGAGAAGTGGACCCACTAACAGGCTATGTTATGGATTTAAAAGTGCTGGGCGACCTGGTAAAACAGGAAATACACGAACGCTTCGACCACAAAAACCTAAATTTGGATACGGTAGAATTTAAAGACCTGAACCCTACAGCAGAAAATATTGCCATTGTAATATACAACCTGCTTCGGGTAAAAATAGATATTGCTAAAGACATTAAAATAAGGCTCTACGAAACACCAAGAAACTTTGTAGAGTTTCCGGCTGACTAGTTTTTTAGCCACCATTACTGCATAAACAGGTATTAAAAGATTGGAAGTTACCAGCTTCGCACAACCTGAAATTATACTCAAGGCTAAGGCCATGGGCTAGGTATGGTGCTTTTTTATTTGGGGTGTTGTCATAAACAATATCAATAAATTCCACCACTAGCACAACTAACCCATGGCTTAAACTTGGGGGGGCTGATGAAAGCAATAAAATAAATAACATCAAAAATGTCTATTACTTCAAAGACCTCTTTATAAAAAAAGTAGCCATAGTAAAAACGATAAAGCCCAGACATGCCAGGCTATATTATTAGTTCTCTTTATATGCTGCGGACGCTCAATGTCATTAAGTTAAAAAATCGTGTTTGGGTTGCCCCCTGTCTCCTAAAGGGGAGATTTGGGTGTGTCGATGATATTTGAACTCCCTAACTTTTTTTAATCTTCTTAATTTAATGACATTGAGCGGACGCTTGAACCAAAATACCGTGCTGCTTTCGGTTAACTTTTCTCAATTATAACCCTGGACTAAACGGAGCAGAACGATATCTGGCCTGCTGGCCGTTTTTTAAGCAAAACAAAAAAATATCATTTATACAAAGTACCGCCATCAAAGTCGGGACTTTTATTTTTGACAAAGGTGATTTGATTCTATCTTTCCATATAAAACACCATGCCACACGAAGCCATTTCCGTTTTCGACATGTTTAAGATTGGCGTTGGGCCATCTTCTTCGCATACACTTGGGCCATGGAGGGCTGCGCAAAAATTTGTGCAAAAACTAGCTTGCGAAAATCGGTTACAAACCGTAACGCAGGTGCAGGTATTGCTGTATGGTTCTTTGGCTAAAACCGGCCACGGCCACGGAACAGACATTGCCTGTATGCTGGGCCTGGCCAACGAAGACCCGGTAACGATTGAGGTAAATTCTATCGAACCAAAAATTAACTTTTTAAAAACAGCCCATATTTTAAATTTTGGTGGAGCAAAAAAACTGGCTTTTGACCCTTCAACTGATGTGCAGTTTTTAATGAAAGAATCTTTGCCATTTCACCCAAATGCTATGAGCATCCTGGCTGGTTTTGAAAACGGCGATACTATTTGCGAAACCTATTATTCTATTGGCGGTGGCTTTGTAGTACAAGAAAATAAAATTGCAACAGCTACACAAATAGTACAGCTACCATTCCCAATAAATACGGCCGATGATATTTTGCACTGGTGTATAAAAACCGGCCTTTCCGTAAACGAAATAGTGCTGGAAAACGAAAGTACATGGCGGCCCGAAGCCCAAACAAGGGCAGGTGTTATGAACATTTGGCAAGCTATGAAAGCATGTATCTATCGTGGTTGCCACACCAATGGCCACTTGCCCGGCGGCCTTAATGTAAAACGCCGTGGTTTTGATTTAAACAAAAAATTATTAGCAGGCAAACCCTACGAAAACTATAACGAATGGGTGCTTGCCATTAAAGAGGGCAGCCAAAGTTTTACCTACATACTAGATTGGGTAAGTTGTTTTGCCCTGGCGGTAAACGAAGAAAATGCATCGTTTGGCCGTGTGGTTACAGCACCAACCAATGGGGCTGCCGGTGTAATACCTGCTGTGCTGCAATACTTTATTGTGTTTTGCGGCGGCGACAATGACGATAAGATTTTTAAATTTTTACTCACCGCATCTGAAATAGGAAGCATCTTTAAAAAAGGTGCCACTATTAGTGCGGCCATGGGCGGCTGCCAGGCCGAAATAGGGGTAAGCAGTGCTATGGCAGCCGCAGCTCTTACCGAGGCATTGGGTGGCACCCAAAAGCAAGTGCTAATGGCAGCCGAAATAGCTATGGAACACCACCTGGGTCTTACTTGCGATCCTATTGGCGGCCTTGTACAAATACCCTGTATAGAACGCAATACCATGGGGGCTATAAAGGCCATAACCGCATCGCAACTAGCCCTGCAAAGCACACCCGATTTTGCTGTGGTAAGCCTGGATAAAGTAATACGCACCATGTGGCAAACCGCATTAGACATGAATAGTAAATACAAAGAAACCAGCGATGGTGGATTAGCAGTAGATGTGCCGCTTGGTTTACCGGAGTGCTGACTATATCAAATATTGATTGGCACTTACTATATCTTGCGCTGCTTAATAATGAGCGTAAAAGATGGGGATCACAGGGTTATAAAATTATTGAATTTTAACTAGAGCTATTAAGATTTAAACATAGTAATTACTATATACCTAATAACTACATAACCTTGTATTCGCTGCATAGCCAAAGGCCAGTTATATAAAAAAGAGGCACGAAAATTTAACAGCCAAAAAAAGTTAACGGAAAGAAAAATTTTCCTTGTAATGTAACCATTCACCATCAAAACTATCCAGCAAACTTAAATGGAACGTTTATTAAAAATTAAAAAAACAGTATGATCAAAAAATTCAGATTTTTCGCAGTGTGCATAGCCATTACAGGCACATTTAGCAGCTGCGATGTAGTTAAAGCATTATTGGGCGAAGCAGATATTGCAGGCGGCCTAAAAGAAGCCCTAATAAACGGCGTAATGCAGGGCAAAAACAATGCACAGAACGGAAGCCTCTTTAATGGCACCAATATACTTAACGGTGTATTGCCAGAAGGTGCGGTAAAAATTATTAAAACCTTGGAAACGCTTGGCCTTGGAGGCGAAATAACCCGGTTTCAAAATACCCTAACAAGTGCTGCTACCAAAAGTGCTGAGAAAACGGTCCCCGTATTTATCAACGGCATCCACAGTATTAATTTTAAAGATGCTGTAGCCATATTGGGTGGCGGTTACAATGCTGCTACTAATTACCTCCGTAGCTCGGTTGGCGATTCGTTGCGCAATGCCATTAGGCCCGAAATAGCCAGTGTACTAAGCGAATATAAACTGCCCCAAACCTTAGGTGATCTGGCAGGCAAAGAATTACCGGTTATTGGTAAGCAAAAGCTGAATATAGATTTTACCAGCATACTGGCACAGTTGGTAGCCAATAAAATGTTTAGCGAAATAGAAGCAACCGAATATAAAATACGCACCGATTTTAATGCAAGAACCAGCAACCTATTGAAACAGGTATTTGGTGATACCAGGGCGTATAAACAATAAGAGCATTGCGGAGTACAAAACAGATTTCAATTGGCTGATGGGGAATTAAATCTTCATCAGCTTTTTTTCATTAAAGTGGCCCGCTGTACCTTTCGTTTAATATTTATACTGTACACGTGGAAAAATAGCGAATTGGGAAATCCGTTTCTCTTTAAAAAGCATCTTAAAAAATCCATGTTTGGCCCCGAAATAATCGGGGCATCCCGTTCTTTCCATTTCATCCGTGTGCTAATTGCAATTTAGTAATTTAAACCTTGTTTAAGCTGCGTTTAGGTTTGGGTAAATAGTAATAATGAATAATACTACCTCTTTTGATATACAAATTTATTACCGGTTAATAGCCTTATGGGCAGCAACAGAAGCTTTTTTGGGAGGCATGATACACGGTTTAAAATTACCTGTTTCGGGTCTTGTAGTAGGTAGCGGTGCGGTACTTTGTATCTGCCTTATTGCTTGGTATGTTCCGGCAAAAGGAGCCATATTAAAAGCCACTGTAATAGTTGCAGTTTGCAAAATGATGTTGAGTCCGCAAAGCCCACCGCCAGCTTATCTCGCCGTTTTTTTTCAGGGGCTTATTGGTGAAATTTTGTTCTTTAACAAAAAGCATTTCCGAACGGCTTGCGTACTGTTGGGTGGTATTGCTTTATTAGAGTCGGCCATACAGCGGGTACTGGTAATGACTATTTTGTATGGTAAAAATATATGGGTGGTGATAGATGATTTCATCCATCACCTTACCCATCAAAAAACAGTAACCAGTTATAGCATACTGCTTGTTAGTGGTTACATTCTGCTGCATACTATTGCAGGAATACTGGTAGGCTTTTATGCAGGTAAAATGGTACAACATTCGCAGCAATGGGGCTTGCTACATACGCATTATCTGATTACAATTCCCAAAGAAATTACAGATTCTAATGCGGTACTAAAAAGTGGTAATAAAGGCAAGAAACTTAGGTTGGGTATGTTTGTTTTTTGGCTGTTTCTTGTGGGTGTGCTCTTGCTATCGTGGCTGCAACCCGGCAAACCCATTTTACCAAAACAGGCGGTGGTACAAATACTATTTCGTTCGCTTTTAATAGTGCTAAGTTGGTATTTTTTAATAAGCCCTTTGGCTATGTTATTGCTAAAAAAATGGCTAACTAAGCAGCAGCAAAAATCGCAGACAGCTATACGGGAAGTGTTGCTGCTGCTACCTTCTACCAAATATATTGTGCAGCAAAGCTGGCAAATGAGCCAAGGATTAAAAGGATTTAGTAGAGTAGCCAAATGTTGTAAAATTGTGATGATGAACACCTTAAAAAAACCTTATGACCAATAAGCAAATACACATATTGGTAGCAGCAAAACACAGTGGCAAAACCACTAGACTTTTGCAATGGAGTGCTAATAGAAACAATGTGTTTGGCATCCTTACGCCAATCGTGGATGGTAAGCGAATTTTTATGAATGCACATACAAAAGAGCCTTTCCAGATGGAAGCAGCTACTACTGAAACGGAAATATTGGAAGTGGGTAAATACCGATTTAGTAAAGCCGCTTTTGATAAGGCTTCCGAAATTTTATTAACTGCTTTAGGGCTACCAGATGGCTATATAATTATTGATGAAATTGGTCCATTGGAACTGCGGGGACTCGGCTTTGCCGCCACTATTAAAACGATTCTGGCTAACGAAAAAAAGAACCTACAAATTGTATTGGTAGTAAGAGAAGAGTTACTAGAAAAAGTAGTGGCCTATTTTAACTTGGAAAGGTTCAAAATTGTACCGATGACCTTTTAACTTCTTAACAACATTTTTGTAAACTCGCCACGAAACCACTCTGGCAAAATATCGGTTTCTGCAAGCAATTTTACTTTTTCCAAATCCTTTTCTTTCAGTACATAATTATCTACCACATCTTGTATTGAGATGTTATGTGCGGAGCGATTTACCAATTGAATCCTGTCTCCATTTTGTATGGTGCCTTCTTGTAGTACTTTAAAATAAATGCCGTTTCGCCGGGCTAGATGGAAGTGGCGGGTCATCATTACATCATTAAAGCGAATGCCCAATTTGGCACATGGCATTCTTGGCTGAACTGCCATGAGCAGCGTACTACCAAAGCGGTATTGATCGCCTATAAATACATCCTTATCGAGTAAACCAGCGGTGGTAATGTTTTCGCCAAAGCCGCCGGGTGTTACTTCCTTTTGTAAAAAATGATTCCAATACGGATAGTGTTCACTAGCATAAACATACACGGCCTTGTTGGCACCGCCATGGTTTACCAAATCTGCCTGGCCATCGCCATCTATTTGTAACGTTGTTACCTGCAATGCCTTATCCACTGGGTTTTTAAAAATTCCGGTCATCACCATTTCGCCACGCCACGATACAAGTCTGGGCAGGCCTACGTTAACTGATTGAATAAACATGAGATTTGAATTTCAGATTTATGATTTCGGATTTATGATTTGCCTTTAGGGTCCTGATTTTGTACAAACCACCAAAACACAACTTCCGAAAAAAAATTGATTTTGAATTAAGAAGACCTCATAAAATGAGGTCTTCTTAATTTGTGCAAAGGATTTATGTCTCTTTTATTTCTTAGTAAATTTTCCATAAACGCCTTGCTGAGAACTGGTACCAACCATTAAGTCAAAATCTCCCGGCTCTACTATAAATTCTCCGGTATTGGTGTAAAAACCAAGCTCGGCATCTGTCAATAAAAAGTTTACAGTTTTAGATTCTCCAGCGTTTAATTTTATTTTCTCAAAACCTTTCAACTCCTTTACTGGCCGCACATTGCTTGCAATTTTATCACGGATGTACAACTGTGCCACTTCTTCGCCGGCTAATTTACCGATGTTTTTTATAGTTACCGACACCTTGATTGCAGACTGATTTGCCGTGTCAATTTGTAAGTTAGAATAATCGAAACTGGTATAGCTTAAACCGTAGCCAAAAGGATATAAAGGCTTGTTACTTTCATCGCTGTAATGCGACCAAAAAACTTCCTGCTTGGGCCCGGGCCTACCTGTATTGAAATAGTTATAGTAAATAGGTACCTGCCCAACACTTCTTGGGAAAGTCATAGGCAATTTACCCGATGGATTGTAATCGCCAAACAAAACTTGTGCAATAGCATTACCGGTTTGCGAACCTAATTGCCAAGCTTCTACTATTGCCGGAATATATTCATCAGCCCAAGGTATTGCCAACGGTCGACCATTCATTAACACCAAAATGATATTCTTATTTACCTTGTACACTTCTTCCAGCAACTGCTGTTGTACGCCGGGTAAATCCAGTTTAGACCTGCTTCTTGCTTCGCCACTTTGAAAACCATGTTCGCCTAAAACCATAATTACAACGGATGCACTTCGGGCTACCTGAACTGCTTCGCTAAATCCTGATTTATCCGTTTCATTAATTTTTACTTCGTTAATAAAATTGGCCGGGCCTACACTCACATCTGCACCTTTTGCATACCTATATGTAATACCAGCATTCGTTAATCCTTCTACAACCGAAACAGCACTGCTGTCTTCTGCTCCTATCCGCCAGCTACCTAATGGGCTATTTTTATCATTGGCTAAAGAGCCAATTACTGCAATGCCCTGTTGATTTTTATCCAATGGTAATAATGGCTTATTACCAGCAACATTTGCGTTCTTGAGTAATACTATTGATTTTTTAGCCATATCTAATGCAGCTGCAGTATGGGCAGGATTTGTACTGAATTCCTTTTCTCTGGCCACATCACAATACCTGTAGGGGTCATCAAATAAGCCCAGCTCAAACTTCAAACGCAGTATTCTTTTAACCGCATCATCAATCACTTTCAGCTCTACTTTGCCAGACTCTACCAATTCTTTTAAATGTGTTACATAAGCATAAGATTCCATATCCATGTCGCTGCCTGCATTTACAGAGAGCTCTGCAACTTGTTTTAGATCTTTTGCAAAACCATGATCCATCATTTCAGCACCAGAACCCCAGTCGGAAACTACAAAACCATTAAAACCCCATTTATCTTTCAGTATATCTCTTTGTAAAAACTTGTTGGCTGTTGCCGGCACACCATTTACAACGTTGAATGAATTCATCACCGTTTTTACATCGTTTTCTACAGCTGCTTTAAATGGTGGAAAAACAACATTGTACAATGTAGAGCTGCTAATATCAACTGTGTTATAATCCTTACCACTTTCTACAAAACCATAGGCTGCAAAATGTTTTGCTGTGGCTGCAATGGTATTTACAGCAGAAAGGTCCTCTCCCTGAAAACCATGAATTCTGGCTACGCCAATTTTGGTACCAAGGTATGGGTCTTCGCCTGCACCTTCCATTACCCTGCCCCAACGTGCATCCCTGCTAATATCCACCATCGGCGCAAATGTCCAGTTGATACCCACGGCAGAAGCCTCTATAGCAGCCACTCTTGCCGATTTTTCTATAGCTGCCAAATCCCAGCTTGCAGCTTCGCCAAGCGGAATTGGTGTTAATGTTTTTTGCCCATGAATTACGTCAAACCCAAAAATGAGTGGAATACCTAACCTTGTTTCTTTTACTACAATCTCTTGTAGCTTTCTTACATTTTCTACACCCTTTACGTTTAAAACAGAGCCTACCAATCCACGTTTTAAATGGTCGTACTTCTGTTTGGCATTGCCGTTAACTGGTACTGGGCCGGTTACATCCCAAAAGCCGTTATACTGGTTCATCTGCCCTATTTTTTCTTCCAGCGTCATTAGCTTAAAAACAGAATCCACTCTTTTGTTAAGCTGATCTAAATTGGGCTTGCCAACTTTTACCGCTGGATTATCACTAGCTGGTTTACAGGCAAAAAATGCTGCTAAAAATGCTGTAACACTTAGAAAAGTAAGGTATCGTTTTGTATAAGTCATAATCTTTTGTGCAAAAATAAAGGTGTTGTTGTAAAAAAAATTTAACAACAACACCCGAAAATAGTCACTTTAAAATTCCAGTTTTTTATTGGTACACTCTTATATAATCAACCTCCATAGTGGCATTGGTAAAAGAACCACTAACTGGTCCGGCAAAATTTCCACCCAATGCAATATTCAGGATGAGAAAAAAGTTTTGGTTGAAAGGCAGACTTGGAGTGTTAGCAAAGGTGAAAAACAACACGTTGTCTACATAAAATTTAATAGATGCTGCTGTCCACTCTGCAGCGTAGTTATGAAACTCAGTGGTTGCATTAGAAATAACTAAAGTACTCGCCTTACCGTTGGCACCAGAATTATTAGGATAGTGAAGTGTAGCAAAGATTTTATTTAAATCCCTTCCAAGATGCTCCATAATATCTATTTCGCCGCAAGCGGGCCAACCTGCTGTTGAATGATTATTTCCCAACATCCATATAGCTGGCACTGTGCCTACACCTGCCGGCAACTTAACCCTTGCTTCAATTTTACCGTACTTAAAAGAAAATTTATCTTTCGACAACATCCTTGCAGATGTGTACTGACTACCACTAAACGGTTCTTTAATGGCAGTGATTTTTAAAGTACCGCCAGATACAACTACATTCTCGGGCCTGTTGGTATAGTACTGAAGTTCGTTGTTGCCCCACCCCCACCCGGCTGCGCTGCCGCTGCCGTTGCCGATTTCGTAACCCCATTTTGAAGAATTGGGTGCACCCGGAACATCAAATTCATCAGACCAAATAAGGGCAAACGCTACTGTTACAGTTACCGTTACCGATTTAGAAATACTTTGCCCATCGGAACTTTTAGCTATTACGTTTACCGTATAAGTACCCGATGCCGGGTACTTATAGGTAACGATTCCTGAAGGAACTGTTTGAAAAACGCCATTGCCATAATCAAATTCGTAGGTAGCCGCATTGGTAGCAGATGCAGTAAAAGAAACGTTGCCGCTATTATCAGTACTTGTAACAACATTTACTGTAAAATTGGTAGGTGCCGTAACAGTTACAGAACCGGTTTTTGTTTTTTTACATGCAGCCAATAAAATAAGGCATCCTATTAAATATGATTTCAGGTTAAGCATATTCTTATGGTTTAACTATTAATTTTTGATACCATGCATTACCATCGGCACCAATGTTTCGCAGATTTATGGTGTTAGTACCATAAGATATAATTTCATAGGTAATGCCACCAGTACCAAAATTGATAATGCCGTTTCCGGGCACTCTAAATTGAATGCGGGAAGAATTTGCAGGAGTAGAAGCTGAAGTAGCATCTGAGAAAACCAGCAATTTGTTACCACCAGTATTAATAGAGTAGCAACCATCGCCACCTCCAAAGCCATAAAAACCTGTAGCTGCACCTATTGAAACTGAAGTGCCTTTATTATTTACCGCCATAAATACTTTACCAGTAGCATCTCTAGTAAAAGTAATCTCATCATCGTATGCACAGGCCTCCCTAGAATTGGGATCAGCTCCGTAAAAATTGGGGAAAAACAAGTCGGCAGCACCTACTCCAAAATGGCCGGGAGCCGCTTTGTCTGTAATCCATACTTTGGAAGTGGCGCCTGTTAATGTGGTTAAAAGTGGGGCTGGAATGGTGAATAGTACAAATACGCTGGCTTTTTTGCTAATGGTAGAAATAGATCCTCCGGTACCAATGGCATTAACCGTAATGGTATAATTAAAAGTGCCGGGATTAGCATACTTGTAAGTAATAACGCCCGATGGTACCACAAGGGTAGAGCCATCGCCAAAATCGATATTATAAGAAAGTGCATTTTTAGAAGTGGTAGTTATAATTACTGTACCTGTTCCATTACCGTTAGGGTTAGTGGCATCTACACCAGCTACCACAGCAGTAAGGGTAAGGTCGGTGGGGGCTTTTAATTCGCCAAAAGAATAATCGGTTTTTTTACAACCAGATAGCCCAACTACAACCACAAAAAAAGCGAAGGCTAATGATTTTATGAATTGTTTCATCTTGAATTAATTTATAAGGTTATTAAAATTTAATGTCGTCGTACAGGAAAGTGAAGTTATTAGAACCATCACCCATAATTCCAAATTCGAAAATTATTACCACCTTTTGATAAGTATTAGCAGTGTTTATTCCTGTAAAATCGAACAACAGTTCCTGCCAACCGTTGGCCACCGTAGTTGTTACTTCACGTTCGGCATTTAATGCTCCGTTAGCTGCATTCTCTACTTTTAAAAGCACTTTGGCTCCCACTCGTGGAGACCACACTTTCATTTTTACTATTTTAGAACCAGAAAAATTAATAGGTGCATCCATTTGTATCCAGCTTCCGCCCCATGGCTCACCTGCACTTTTAACCATTCTAGCTACCTTGGAACTGGTATTTATTCCATTAGACTGAGGATTGTTGATAACCGTAGTGCTGCCTCCATTAAAATTAGTAAAGGCATACACTAGCGAAGAAGATTCAAAATCGAGTGGCAAAGCAAGACCCGCAACGTTTGTAGTGAGGAATCTTACATCATCCCATAAGAATACTTTACCATCACCAGAGGTGTTAAAGTTGAAAAATATTGAAGCCATGTCATACGTGAAAGAAAGGTTCATGGCGGCTGTACCCGATGCCTGATTGGCAAAATCGAAAACGATTGTTTCCCATGCATTGGCAACTGTGGTATTTTTTTGCGTTTCTACAGAACGGGTATTGTTGGTACGGTCTTCTACTTTTAACCTTACTGGCAAACCTGCTGCTGGTGAATACACCCTTACACTCATTTGAGTAGCAGTAGCAGTAAATGGAATAGCTGTAGTAAATCCGGCACCCATGGTAGTACCTGCCCAGCCCTCTGCCCCTGTAGGCTTTGTGGTTCTTTTAACGTTATTGGCTGCATTTGCAGGATCCACAGCATTAGCACTTACAGCACCACCGAAATCAATAACTGAATAGTTTACTCCTGCATCATCAAAAGTTATTGGCAACATAAGCAAGCTTACTGGAAGTTGGTTTGTTTGGCGGATATCATCAAAAAGCCATGTAAAGTTAGCTGAGCCATTGCCGGGTGTTCCATTATCAAAAATCAACACTACTTTTTGGTAAGTATTTGCGGTATTAATCTGGCTGTAATCGAATACTAAATCTTCCCAGGCATTTGCTACAGTTGAAGTGGCTTCTCTTTCGAAAGAAATACCAGGATTGGTTAAATTTTCGACCTTGAGTAACGCTCTGGCACCTACTCTTGGTGAATACACTTTCATTCTGAAAACTTTATTGGCAGAAAAATCGATGGCTGCACCTACTGTAATAACTGCACCTCCCCAACCCTCGGGTGCACTTTTAACCATACGACCTACTTTAGATGTTGTGTTAATACCAGATGATTGCGGATTGGTAATTACAGTTACCGCACCACCGCCAAAACCACCAAATGTGTAATCAACGGTAGGCGACTCAAACGTAATGGGTAACAGTACCGGATCTACAATAGTAACGGGCTTAATTAATTGCGAGGTAGCAGCACCACCACTAAAGGCTACCACTCTTACCTGGTAGGTTCCAACTGCTGCATAAGTGCGGCTAACGGTGCCGCCTTCTATAAATAAGGTGCCCACTTCGTTAGGCACATCGCCAAAAAACACTCTAAAATTTGTTTCGTACAAAGCCGTAGCAGAAATACTTATTCTGTAGTTGTTTACCGGATCTCTGGTAATGGTAAAATCCAAATTTTCTGGAGCCCTAAAAGAAACAGTGAGCGGTTGTGTAGCTTCCGATTTTTTACCGTTAACAGAATAGCCTACTAATTTTACGGTATAAACACCTTCGGCATACTTGTGCTGAACACCTTTACCAGCATCTACTTTAGCAGGTGCTGTTGTAGCATCACCAAAATAAACTTCATACCAAACCGCTTCGGTACCGTTTGGTGTAATGGTTACAAGACCCGAATTGTCCTGGGTAATTTCGTACACTGCACTTAGCTTAACAGGTGCTATACCTGCTTCTACAAAGGCTACATCTTCATACACATCCTTTTTGCAGCCTGTAAGCGCAAGCATCAGCAAGCTGATGCCATAAATATATTTTAATGCTTTCATGATAATTGATTAAATAGAGATTAGTAATTTGGGTTTTGAGTTAGTCCTGAAATTTCAATTTCGAGTTGTGGTATAGGAAAAACTTCATGCTTACCGGCAGTAAAACCTGTAATTCTTGTGGCAGCCTGTCCTGTTCTTACCAAATCAAAAAAGCGATCACCTTCCATAGCCAGTTCCAGCCTTCTTTCGTCCCAAATGGCTTGCCTTAATGCATTTCCGGTAGCAGTAATATTATTAAGGTTATTACCAAAAGCACGTTGACGAACTCTGTTTAAAAAACCTTGGGCTTTAGCGTCGTTTGGCGCGGTGGCACGGTTATTAGCTTCGGCAGCCATTAACAAAACATCTGCAAAGCGTATGGTTCTGAAATTATTTTCGTAGTTCAGTTCTATCTGGCCGGATGTTTCGCCTTTTCTTGGTAAATACTTTTGGTTATACAATCCAGTATTTTTAAAAGGTGCCACCTGATAAGTAACATTAAAAGCGGGGTTAGCCGTTTTGTAAGCCTCAATGTTTAATACAGTTACATCTCTCCTTCTATCGCCTGCAGTATAAGCAGCGGCTAAATTTTGTGATGGCAGGTTGGTGCTCCAGCCAGATGCATACGGCATGGCACCCGAACCATTAAGACCTCTAATACCACATTGCTGTACCGAGTGATTACCCTGACCTCTGTTAACTGCATTCCAGTTATAGTATGGAGAACTATTTGAATACTGTATTTCAAATACCGACTCCGACCCGTTTTCGCCTAATGCTAAAAAAATAGAACCAAAATCTGCCGATAGCGAAAATGCATTGGAGTTGATTACATTATCAAGCATAGTAGCAGCTGCATCAAACTTGCTTTGATACAACAATACTTTACCTAATAGCGCCTGAGCAGCATACTTTGTAATCCTTCCTTTTTGAACCTGAACGGCTGGCAATGCGGTAATAGCTGCATTTAAATCTGCTTCTATTTGCTTGTACACATCTGCCTTAGGTGATTTTTTTAAACTCTTAGATTCGCTAAGGCCTAGTCGCTTATCTATAAATAAAGGCACATCGCCAAAGAACCGTACCAGATGAAAATAGTAGTAGGCTCTAAGAAATTGAACCTCTCCATACAATGCATCTTTACCTGCAAATGTTATGGCTTCGCCTGCAATGTTTGCGGCTTTGTATTGGATCATATAGTTGGCCCTGTTGATGCCCTCATAAGCACCCTGCCATAATTCTGTAAGTGTGGAATTTACAGGGGTATGGGTATAGTCATCTATCTGCTGAAGTGATAAAACATCAGAGGCATTTTCGCCACCACTTACTGAGTTGTCGGAGGCAATATCGCCAACAGGTACCGCCTGGTTAAGCCATTGGATGGGCGTATAAACACTTACGGCCATGGTGCGATAATCTGATTCGGATTTAAGGTACACAGTTTCTGTAATCTTAAAATCTTCTTTGGGATCATAATCCAACCATTTTTTGCAAGACGTAAGCAAGGATGCTATAAACAGCAGGCTTAGTATTTTAATTTTTATGTTGTTCATTGTAAATATTTTAGAGAATGAATTATAGTTTAAAGTCTAGGCCAAATGCATAGGTTCTTGCTTGTGGATAAGCTCCTCTGTCGATACCCGTATCTAATATACCACCTGCAATTTCGGGATCGAAACCTGTGTATTTAGTTAAGGTAAACGCATTTTTTACCTGAACATAAATTCTTAGTTTATTAAAAAGCTTATTGGTAAAAGATGCTGGAAGTGTGTAACCTAATTGTAAGTTTTTAAGCTTTACAAAAGAACCATCTTCTACATAGCGGTCGCTTACACGGATATTGCTATTAGCATCGGTAAATGAATACCGTGGGTTTCTTGCATCATTTGTAGTTCCGGGTCCGGTCCACCTTGATAAAACACCTCTGTACTTGTTGCTATAGTTTGCATTTCTTTCGTAAGCACTATATACATCGTTGCCTACGCTTGCATAGGTAAATGCGTTAAGGTCAAAGTTTTTGTACTCTAGGTTTAAATTCCAACCCAATGTAAATACAGGAAACGGATCTCCTATTTTGGTTTGGTCGGCGGCAGTAATTTTGCCATCACCATTTACATCTACAAAGCGAATATCACCCGGTTGTGCACCTGTTTGTGTGGCACTTTTATTTATTTCATCCTGGCTTTGAAAGAGGCCATTTGTTTTGTAGCCGTAAAAATAACCAGGTGTAAAGCCCTTTTCAAAAACGGTAACACTCTGCGATTGTCCATTAAAATAATACCCTCCTAAAATTTTAGCTGTGCCATCGCTATTAGTGGCAGTAACCTCGTTAGTAGCAGTGGTAAAGGCTAATGTGGTATTTATTCTGAATCTTTTGCCCAACTGTTCTGTAAATCCAAGTGCAACCTCTAAACCGCTACTTTTAGTAGACCCAATATTAGCAGTAGGAATAGGAACGGTACCTAAGTATAAAGATGCTGATGGCGTAAAGAGCAGGCCATCCACTTCTTTCTGAAAATAATCTACAGTTAAATTGAATTTCTTTTTGTAAAAAGTCATATCAAAACCAATATTTCCCTGTAATTGTTTTTCCCACCTTAAAGCATCGTTAGCAGCAGAAGCTACCGTAGAGCCAGGATAGAAAACGCCACCAAATGTGTATCCATTACTATTGCCCGTAGGGCCATAACTAGACCCACCGGTTTCGATACCTACAAACTGTGGATTTACATTTTCGTTACCGATAGAACCGTAGCTTCCACGTATTTTAAGAAAATCAATGAAATCTGACTTAAAGAAATTTTCTTTGGTAACTACCCAACCTACTGAACCGGAGAAGAAGTTGGCGTATTTGTTATTAGTACCAAATGCATAAGAACCATCGCGGCGAGCCGTAAAAGAAGCAAGGTATTTATCTTGATAGTCGTAGTTCATTCTTGCAAAACCAGAAAGGTTTCTTCTAAAATATTGATAATAATATCCGGTAAGTGCGTTGGTGTTAGTGGCTATATTATTACCTACTGCTGCACTAAAATCTGCAAAATCCCATGAATTAAAAGGAACGTCCTGGCGGGTGGCACCAGCTGCATTACCCGAAACCTTAGCTACAGAAAAACCTGCTACTACATCAAATTCGTGGTCTTCTTTTACTTTGAAATTATAGTTACCAAAGGTTTCCCATGTCCAATTAAAGTTGCTTGTTTTTTCATGAGCTACGCTATTATGCCTTCCTGCAATAGTAGAACCATCTGCATTCATAGAATTATCTACGTTATTAAGGCCATAAAAAATTAAGGGTGTAAAACTCTTAGCATTTCCATCAAACTTGGTGTAGCCAAAACGAGAAGAAAGCTTAAGGTTTTTCAACACATCGTACTGTAATTCGAACTTACCATAGAGCTTGTTGCCCACGTTTTTATTGTAGGTATTATCCAGCTTGGTAAGTGGGTTAAATATTTCTGACAAAAGCAACGTGCTAAAGCCATATTTACCAACCGTATTAGGAACATTATTGTAAACAGAAACGGTTGGGTCAAAATTTAATGCACTACCAATTACACTATTAAATGAATTCTCCTGTATGCCTTTAGAATTAAGCAGAATTCCAGAAGTGTTCAATATGAATTTTAATTTTTTGCTGATGTCAAAATTAAGGTTGGCGGTAAAGTTAGCCCTGCTGAATTTAGATTTATCGTTACCCCCAACAATACCTCCCTGATCTAGGTAACCTGTGCTAAGAAAGTAAGACATCTTTTCGCTACCGCCACGGGCAGATAGGTTATGAGATTGAAATGAAGCCCTTTGGAAAACTTCATTTTGCCAATTGGTACCCACTCCTATTTTAGAAAGGTCCGGGAAAATAACATTACCACCGGCTACAGTACTTCCCTCATTAATGATAGCTGCATATTCCGAAGCATTTAGCATACCAATGGTATTGGCTACTTCCTGCATACCATAATTACTACTAGCACTTATTTCGGTTTTTTGGTTTTTTCTGCCAGACTTGGTTGTGACCAAAATAACACCATTACCACCTTTTACACCATAAATAGCGGTAGTAGCCGCATCTTTAAGCACGTTAATAGACTCAATGTCGGTTGGGTTAATGGAGTTAAGATCGGTTAATGATTGTGGTACTCCGTCAATTATTACAACCGGATCGGTACCCGAGAAAGATGGGATACCCCTGATAAGTACCGTGGGTTTAGAACCAGGCGACCCGCCCTGAATTACATTAACACCAGTGGCACGCCCCTGAAGTGCATCCTCAGTTCTTACAGGAACCAGCTTTTCAATGTCGGCAGCTTTAACGGTAGAGATGGCACCAGATACTTTGGTTACTTTTTGCGTACCATAACCTACCACTACCACATCGGTTAAATTGCCTACACCACTTTCTTCCATCATAAATACCAGTTCGCCAGCTTGGGTTACAGCTTTTTCCTGCGAAACCATACCTATATAGGATACAACTAGTGTAGAACCCTTTTCGGCGGAAATCTTAAAACTTCCGGTAGCATCTGTTAGTGTAGTCTTTTGGGTCCCTTTTACTCTTATTGTAGCGCCGGATAGGGGTTCGGCAGATGCCTTGCTCTTCACTTTGCCGGTAACAGATAAGCTCTGTGCCGCAACATGCTGAAGAATGCTTCCAAGGATTATACCTAGGCATAGCAATGCACTTTTTAATTTCATAAAGCAATCGTTTTGGTTGAAAAAAAATTTTTGTTAAAATCGTTTGGTAAAATTATTGTGTTACGCTTCTTTTTAGATAAAAAACAGCACAACATGAATACATCAGCAAATAGAAATTGTATGTTTTAAACCTGTTTTTACTACATCATTACTACATCAGAATCAAAATACACACGATTGCGGAAAAAATCAAAAGCCCTAATTGGCATTTTTTATTTTTGCAACCAATACCATGTTATAGTGTAAACATCAATTTTTGTATAGCACCATTTCGGGGCAACATCTCATTTACTTTTAAACCCAGCAGCCTTACATCTTGAATAAGAAAAGCTAATTCACTAGTTTTTTAGCCTGCTTTCTTTTTTTCACTTTAATAACAGCCGGTTTTACAGTGTTAGAAATGGTGATTGAATGGTTGTCTGAGGGCTTTTTTGTAAGAATAAAATGATTTTTGGCAAGGGAAAGGTTAGAGCCTAGATGCAATTCATCGCCTGGGTTTTGGTATAGCTTAATATAATCCACATACATTTTACCAGGAAGCGGAGCTGTAATACCCGCTGCGTTATAAATGCCAGTGTACTGCCCGCCCACGGCAAGGTTTAGCAATAAAAAATGGGGGGTATGAAATTCGCTAAGGTTCGCTGCCGCCCCACTGCTGATGTCGAAGCTGTAATACTCCACATTGTCCAAGTACATTTTAATATACTGGCTGGTCCAAACCATTTTGTACAAATGATAATTGAGTGATAAGTCTGTAGGGGCATCTGTATAAAAAACATTGTATTGGTGGTTACCGGCAGCATTGCTCCAATGTGCAGCGGAACTAACCCTTTTATTACCTAAAGCAGCTTCCAGTGCGTTGTTAGCACCTACTTCCATTATATCTATTTCGCCAATGCCAGGCCAGCCAGCACCCACAGTACCAAGTGTCCAAAAGGCCGGCCATAGACCTTTGGTAATATGGGGTAATTTAATTCTGGCCTCAACAGTGCCATATTTAAAGTGTACCAAACCTTCGGTTTTTATTCTGCTCGATGTAAATGCACTACCCTTAAATGCTTCTTTATGGGCTTCAATAACAAGGCTACCCTTTTCAATTCTTACATTTTCGGGGCGGTTTGTGTAGTATTCCAGTTCGGAATTTCCCCAGCCATTGCCGGCTGGCTTATCGCTGCCGGTGCCTAAATCATAAATCCAGCGGGTTACATTAAGAGTGGATGAATCAAAAGTTTCCTGCCAAACCAGGGTTTGTGCGTTAGCAGAAAACATGGTTGAAAACACTATCACAATCAAAAAACAAACTGCATACACTTTACTTTTTGGCTCCGGAAATCTATTAGGTAGTATCGTTTTCATAAGGCAATATTTTACAGGCAAAAAAGTGAGCAATCGAACAATCTTTCAATATTGTAAAATTATCCATGTCAGCTGTAAAATGGTTCTAAATGGCCACTACATCAGTACATCATGCAATACCATTTTTAACACAACAACCGTAAACTTAATACATCATTACTACATCAAATTACATTTCGTTACTTTCAACTTCTATTTGCAACATAAGAATATGAAAAAACGATTCTTTCTTTTTTGGATAACTGTTTGGTTAGCTATTTGCCTGCAAGCCCAAAATACCATTGGCCTGCCAGATGTAACCAATTACTCCAAACAGGCATACAGTGCAGGGCTGCAAAATTGGGACATCAAACAAGATAAAAACGGCATTATTTATGTGGCCAATAACGAAGGGCTGCTGGCTTTTGATGGCCGAAACTGGACACTCTATTCATTGCCCAATAAAACAATTGTGCATTCGGTAGAAATAGGAACCGATAATAAAATTTACGTAGGCGGACAGGACGAGCTGGGTTTTTTTTCACCCGCCCAAAACGGAAAGCTGCAATACCATTCCCTAACGCAGTTTATTCCCCAAAAAGACAAGTCGTTTGGCGATGTATGGGATATTGTCTCTTTCAACAAGCATGTATTTTTTAGAGCTACCAATAAGATTTTTAAACTCACAAACGAATCGATAGCCACCTTTAATGCCCCACTTGAGTGGGCTTACCTTGGGCTTTGTAATGGCCGCTTGTACGCACAGGATTATAAAAACGGGTTGATGGTTTTTGATAACGATGTATGGACACCGCTAACCGTAAAAAACGAACTTCCCTTAAAAGTTCCGGTAACTGGTATGATGGCTTTACAAAAAGACAGTGTGATTATTACTACTTTAAAAAATGGCCTTTTCCTTTATAACCAAGCGGGTATTACCAAGCTACAAACAACCAATAACAAGCTATTTGAAAACGATAGGATTTATGCTTCCACAGCCATTACTACCGAATGGATAGCATTGGCCACAAGTAATAAGGGCGTGTACATTATTGATTTTTCTGGCAATATTATTCAGCGGTTTACTGCCACAGAAGGCTTACAAAACAATAATGTACTGAGCATTTTTCTAGACCGGCAGCATAACATTTGGTTGGGTTTAGATAATGGTATTGATTTAATATCTTACAACAGCGCTATTAAGCAAATAAACCCTATTTCGCAAGATGGATCTGGCTACACGGCCATTATTTTCAACAACCAGCTTTTTGCCGGCACTTCTAACGGGCTATATAGTGTTCCGCTGCAGTCTATGAAAGATTTGAGCTTTAGCAAAGGCGATTTTTTACCAGTAAATAATACACGAGGCCAAACATGGAGCCTAGCCGCCATCAATAACCAATTGCTGCTTGGCCAACACGAAGGTGCTTTCGAAATAAAGAACAATACAGCACAGCCCATTAACACTAATATGGGCTTTTGGAATTTTGTGCCTACTTCTTCCACTTTTCCCACTCCGCAAGTTGTATCGGGTAATTATAAAGGGCTTGGTTTGTTCAGTTTTGTAAATGGGCAGTTTACACCTGCCGGCGAAGTGCCCGGTTTTATTGAATCTTCCAGGTTTGTTGCAATAGATAAGGAAGATCATATCTGGGTATCGCACCCTTACCATGGTGTTTACAAAATTAGCAAAAACAAGGATGGAGTTTATGCAACAAATACTTACACCGATAAAAATGGCCTGCCATCCACACTTAATAACCACGTTTATAAAGTAAAGAACGAAGTAGTAATAGCTACCGAAAAAGGCATTTTTACTTACAATGCACAGAAAGACAGCTTTGAACCTTCGCCCTATTATGCAAAGCTATTAGGCAGCCAAAGCATCCGCTATTTAAAAGAAGATCCGTCGGGCAATATCTGGTTCATACACGAAAAAATATTGGGCGTAGTAGATTTCGCCACCAAAGAACCCGCTATCATTTACCTGCCCGAACTCAATACCAAAATGCTGAGCGGTTTTGAATTTATTTACCCTGTAAACGAAAGAAATATTTTTTTGGGTGGCGAAAAGGGCTTTTACCATATTAACTACGAAAAATATAAACAGGCCATACCTAACCTGCAGGTGCAAATACGCTCTGTAAGAATTGCTGGTAAAACAGACAGCCTGTTATTTGGCGGTTATTTTAAAAATGTAAACGAACCGCAAATACAGGATTCAAAAAGCATTCCTAATGTTAGTGATGGCTGGAAAGTAATCCGGTTCGAATTCTCATCTTCGCTTTTTGGCTACCAGAGCAACCTGGAATACAGTTACCGGCTGAAAGGATTTGACGACACCTGGAGCGACTGGACCAAACGAACCGAAAAAGAATACACCAACTTGCCGGCCGGCACCTATACTTTCGAAATGAAGGTGCGAAATAATTTAGGCAATGAATCTACTACGGCAAGCTATACTTTTAAAATACTGCCACCATGGTACAAATCACTGTGGGCTAAGCTTTTGTACACACTTCTTTTTTTTACCGGCCTTTTTCTTATGTATAAATGGCAAAAGAAAAAGTTTATAAAGCAGCAAATTAAACATGAGGAAGAACAAAAACGCCTCAGCTACATACACGAACTGGAACTGAATAAAACCGAAAGTGAGCTGGTAGCCCTGCGTAACGAAAAGCTGGAAGCCGATATTAATTTTAAGAACTCCGAGCTTGCATCATCGGCCATGCATCTGGTAAAAAAGGGAGAACTGCTTACCAAAATCAAATCGGAGCTAACCCATGTAATGAAAAGCATTGACAACCCACAGGCCATTGCCGAATTAAAAAAGATGGGTAAAAGCCTTACCGAAGATGATAATATGGACAAAGAGTGGGAAAACTTTAGCAGCCATTTTGATAAAGTACACAGCGACTTTTTAATGGAATTAAAAGAAAAGCACCCCACCGTTACGCCCAACGAATTAAAGCTGAGTGCCTACCTCCGCATGAACCTTAGTACCAAAGAAATAGCACAACTGATGAACATCTCGGTACGTGGTGTAGAAATAAGCCGCTACCGGCTGCGCAAAAAACTAGGCATCCCTACGGAGAGCAGTTTGTTTGATTATTTAATTGGGGTGCAGAAGGGGTGATGAGGATTTTTGGGGAGGGTCAAAAACCTTTTATAGTTTGTACTTAAAATAAATTATATCAAATGCCTGACCATAATCTTCTTGTAATTCTTACCCATCCCTAAGGCCATTGCCGTCGGATTCTTAATAATCAACTCTCCTTTTTGCAAACCTGCAATAGCTTCTTTAATTTCCTGAAAATCCTTGCCGGAAACACCAAACAAATCTTTTATTACCCCATCATTAATTGACTGTTGTTTCATAATTAACGGGTACTGGGCATTGGCATAGAAATCGAAATGGTCGCTTTTGTAACTGTCCATATTTTGTGTGGCTAAAATAATGCTCAAACCTTTATTTCTGCCGGTGGCAATTAAATCACGAAGCGGTTTGTTATCAAAACCCAGCATGTAATGTGCCTCGTCTATGATAGTAAAATGACGTAATTCTACGCAATCTTCATCCACAATTTGTTTCGGCAATTTTTCATAAATGCTGTTCAACTTAGAAATAATGAAATATACTATAGCTTTAGCAATAGGACCATCTTTGGGAAAGCCATCCATTTTTACGATGTAACTATCTTTTATCAAGTCAATTTTATCTTCCTTTTCAAATAGATTACTTCTAATTAACTGCTTGAAAACAGACCGCACACTATCATCTTTATCCTTATCCTTATCAGGCTGAAGTGAAATGTATTCCTTTAAAATACCTTCAAATGCAATAGGTCTGTTTTGAGTTCTTTTATATGCATTGATGATTGCCTCAGACAACCTGTTACTCATATTGGCACTTATCGTTGCTTTATCTATGGAAACCAAGGCTAGTGCCAGTTCCGTAGAATATAAATTGATTTCGTTCTGTGCCTTTCCAGTAAAATCTTTAAAAGGTGTAAATGGTAATGGAGATTTTATAGGGTCTAGTATGGCACTTCTGTCTGTTTCAAAAAGATTAAGCCAGGCATTATTTGCCGGGTCTGAAAACTCTCCCTTATAATCGAATAGCAAAAAATTAACCGGGTAAGGACTTTCGATAGATAATGTTCTGATTTCATTCAAGAGTACGGCCAGTAAATTAGATTTACCTGAACCTGTGGTACCTGCAACCAGAATTTGTGTGTTGGGAATGTTTTTCCCGTTAAGATTCAGCATAGCAGCTATATCATCTTCATAAGTACCTATTTTGAGATTTAAGAATGGAATGGAACCACCTCTACCATTTCTGGAAGCTGCCACTGTATTGAGAAGCCATTCATCCAACACATCATCTTTAAGCAACACTTCTTTTCCTCTCAGTATTTCGGCATTAATAATTTTACTCCGTAAGGTGGTATTTTCCCAATCAATATTCAGATTGTTGAAACGTAGTTTTAATAATGCAGAATAGGCAATACCTAGGTTATGTAAAGTAAAGAGGGTTTCAAAAATCCTGTTACTGGTTTTTGAAAGTTGCACCTGCTCAATAGAATCCAAACTGCGTTGCTTGCTATCGGATAAACCTACCATTAAACAAATACGCATCGTTTTGTTGTTGTTTAATGAAACTGGCTTTTGCCCCGTAGAAAGTTTTGTAAGGTTAATCCTTGCCTCGATCTTAGCCTTTATATCGTGCAGTTCTTCTATCAACCCTTCGGCCTGCCTTATATTTTGTAGGTTTATTACACTCATGGTTTATTCGTTTATGGTTACGCCAAAGTAGCCGGGTACAATTTCAGTAAGTTGTTTTTCTCTGTCTCTCTGTAATGTAAATGCTTTCGAAATAAAAGGTTCAATTTTCGCAAGGTCTTTGCCCGTTCGTATTTCACTGTCGGAGCTAAATAAAATTGTTTGGTGAGATAATTCCGGAAAGTAGTTTTCCAAAACGGTTGCCCTGCTGGTTTCATCTAATACACCCATTACTGTATCAATCATTACTGGTGGGTCGTAATCACCAAACTCATGTAACGATTTGAGTAGTACTTGAATAACCACTTGCTTCGATGCTGTATTTAATTGATTTAGGTAAATTTCATTTCCTGCCTTATGGTAAATCTTAAAGGTGAGGTCCCTCAAATTCTCCGATAATTCCACTCTATCAATTACATCTCTGTATGCAGCCAGGTTGATGTTCAAATCCTGCTTCATCTTTAGTTCTATTTGTTGCTTTTTTACTTTCAGCAATCTGTTGGCTACATCCTCAAAAAAACCTTTCAACCTTGCCAATGTTTCAAATTTGGGGTCGGGTTCCTGGCTTGTCTGGATATCGAACTGATGAAGGCGTTTTTCAATTTTTGCTATTTCACCTTTTACCTCAATTATGGATATTTCAAATTTTTGGATGCTGTTTTCATTATCTTCATAGGCCTTCAATAAAGCATAATCTCTCCCAGTTATTTGCTGCCGCATGGTCTCAATCTGTGTCTCAAAAAGCGGAATCTGGTTCAGGGATATGTTTAACTCAGCCTGTTGCTGATTGAGAGATGGAAATGTGTTGCCAGATTTAATATTGAACAAACCTTCTAATGCTTTTACTTCGGAAAATTCTAAAAAATTATAGGGGTCTGTGGCAGGCGTATTACCAGATGATGCTATTACATAATCTACCAATTCCATAACAGTGATTTCCTTTAGTACCAAATTGTTTTCTTTCAAATATTGGATAATTGACTTGCTGATAGCTTCTATATGATCGGCAGAAATATTCGTGTTATCCTTTTGTTCTTTTTCATTTTTTGACTTTAGTATCAGGTTGATTTCCGATTTGATAGTGTCAATCATTTTGGGTAAGAAAACATTCAATTCCATATCCCTCACAAACAAGTCAAGGTCATCATGATACATTGTTTCTTTTTTTTGTATCGTGGCTATTTGTTGTTGGGTTTGCTCAATTTTGTTTTTTATGGTGGTGTCCTGGTTAAGACCTGCCTTGAGGTTGTCGTATATTTCTTTACTAACTACCGAGTAATTGAGTGCTTCGTTTTGTTGCAATTGAAACCTGGCAATCTTTTCATCCTCCTTTTTCTTTTGTTCTAATAATTGCAGGTATTCCTGTTTTTCATTTTCTACCTGTAACCGCTGGGCTGTGTACTCCTGGTGAAGGCTTTCAGCACCCTTTGCCATTTGCATATACTTATTAAAACCCATTACGTTTTCAATATTCTCCCTTATTACCCGGTTAAGCTGGTCTTCCTTTAAAAGGTTACCGGCCTCCATGGCATCAAACAAAAAATACCGGCTCAACTCCTGTGGCAGGTTGGCTTTAATTATTTTATTTACCTGCGCTTCCTGTTCGGCTTTCTGTGCCGGCAGGGTGGCGGTACCATACGAAAAAATGGTCCCGTTCATATTCAGCTTAACACTTTCTACTGGTACACCGGCAGGATTAAGCATATAAGTTCTCGTTAGCACATACTGCTGTTCTTCGCTGAGCACCTTACCGGAAAAGTGTAACTCCAGCGTTATTTTTTCATCTTCATGGCCAATAGCCCCGGCATTTAAAAGTTCTTTAAACAGGCGGGTACTGTTAATGTGTAAGCCGTATAAAGCCCCATAGATGGCTTCGAAAAGTGTGGTTTTACCTCCACCATTTGCACCACCAATTAAAATAATCGGCTTGTCCGTTTCTACCGAAATATCTAAATCAAGATTGAGGTAGGTTTTAAAATTTCGGGCTTTGATTCGTTTTATGAGCATGGTGTTGGTTATCTTATTTTTTGCAATGCCTTTTCTATAATTTTTTCAATCCCCTTATCATCCATTTCCTGATTTCGGATTTTCTTTTCATGAAATTCCTTCAGCAAGTCTTCCTTCACCCAATCAAATTCAAGCTGGTGTTCTGTGCATAGTGCTTCTATCAGGTTAATATCTTCTTTACGGATACCGTAGTGGACAAATGTTATGTCTAATCCTTTTTTGGCCATATTACTTATTTTTTATTTTTTTTATTTACCTGTGCAGGTCCTGAAGGTAATTTTCATCATGTACTAATATTGGCATTGCAAATTCTCATTCAGCCTTTAAGTTTTAAAAAAAAACTGTATCAAAGAGGATTAAACTGCCATTACTTAATTGACTAATAGCAATAATTGCCAGATAGGAGATCGCTAACAAACCATCCTAATAAAAATGCCACCCATGGGGCATTACCAATGTGTTAACCGCCCAATAATCTTCTGTATCTTCTTTTAACTGTGCTGGAATTTATAAAACAACTAAGCACATTTTGTAATTCTACATCGGTGAGTGAGCCAATAATTTCATAATCCACACCTTCGATAGTATAATTCGATTGCAAAATGGCCAGATTATAGTCATCAAGCCAATTTCCATAAAGCAAGGTGTTCAAATCAAAAGACCATCCACATTTGGTAATAGGACGATTAGCCTCAAAAATGTAGCAATTAATACAAGCATCTGGTATTTCTAAACAACCATGTACAAGTGGTTGGGCTTGTGGCAAATGGATTTTACTGGATGGTAAACTGGCAATTACAACATCATTATTCACCACTTTTAAAACCAAAAAGTATTTTGGTTTACTATCGGTTCCATCTTTTAAATAAAATGGGTTAAAGTAAATAAGCTTACCGGCAGTGTACAATGGTTAAGATTTTAAACTTTGTGACTGCCTTATAAATTCCTGGTGGCTATAAAATAAGGCAAGCTTGCCTGCATCATCTTCTATAGTATCCTGTAGCATTATTTCGTAATTGGTAACATTCATTTTTCCGCTTTCTAATAAATCAAGCACTCCATATTTTAAGGCTGTATTATACCATGGTGTATGCTTTCTATGGGTAAAATGTATTAGCTCTTTAGCTGTGCAATACAGAAACCTGTCTGTGATTTCATTTAGCAGATTGATCTCGTTATCGCTAAACTCATCGTCGCAAAATTCTTTAACAGGTATAACATAGGCTACACCATTTTTTGTTTCTTTAGTAATATAAGGTGATAACAGGTTGAGCTCATCGGACAGTTCTACATACAAATCTTTTGAAACAGGGCCGAGTTTCCATACATCGAACCTTAAACCGAAAAAGGGGATTCCATATTTTTTTACTGAAATTTCTTCAATAATAAAGACCAGTTTCAACAGGTGGGTTTTGGTGATGTCTTCCATTTTATTGCACAAAAAAACCAGCGTATTACCCAGCTTGTCTATTTGGTTTTGTGTATAGGTTTCAGAAAAATTCATCTTAAAAAAAACGGCTGAGAGGCCGTATAAGTTTTTTATGTGTAACACACAAAAATAAAGCTTCTTTTGTTATCAACCAATCGATTTTAAATACAGAAAAGTTACCGGCTTATCTATTATTGAACCACCCAGATTATTAGAGTAGTTCAAAACCTCACCATCCAATTGTTTTATAAAACCCATTTTAATTGTAAATTATTACATCGCTTTTTTGCTTCAAACAGTTCTGTTATTCACATTTAGAGCATGTTAATTATGACACCTCAAAAAGACTACACACCCGCCGGGTTTAAAAAATCCCAGCCTTTTAAATCTTTAGTATCGGTTATCCGGTTGGTGCAGTACCTGAAAGTTACCACACCACTTATTTCTTCGCTGATAAGGATGCCTCCAATTAATTGCCTTCGGGGATTAAGAGCATTTTCCTTTTCCATATACTCCAGCAGGGCATTGTGTTTATTGGGAGCATCGGCATCGCTGCGTTTGGTTTTTGTATCGAACAGGCCTGTAACGCCACTTTTAAACTGTATTACAAAATCTACATAAAATAACCGCAGTTCCCCTTGCTGATTGGTGTAAGGCACGGCAAAATGTTCCTTACCACTATCTCCGTTTTTATACCACCAATTTATATGCTGCTCATTTTGCACTAAAAACTTCTTAAACTCAATTTCCGGGGCAGATGCCTTCTGGTATTCGAAAAACGGTTCCAGGGCATGGCTTTCTATTTCTTCCCGGTTGTACAGTTCGTTGTAAAAACGATTTTCTGGTACTTCCCAATTGCTGTTTTCTACACGGCGTTTATCGTTACCACGGGAAGCCTGATATGCCTCAAATTTCTCTAAGGCTGTAGTAATATGTGGTACCAGTAAAGCTTTGTTGTACGGAAACAAATAAAACTTATGTGCATCATGCTCAAACATACCCAGGTAATACTCGGCAAAATGCAGCAGGGTTTCTCTAAGTTTTCGCCAGCTTTTACTACGGTTAAGCCTGGTAATACTTTCATAGCAAAGCCTGTCGAACATGGTGGCGAACTCAGCGGTAGTAATAGCAAAACGCTGTACCTGATTTGCAAGCAGCATAATAGAGTTCACTTCGTAAGTGTCTATCTCTATATCGGTAGGTATTACTATTTGGTGCTCATCTATATCAAAAGTCCAAAGCTTTTGTTCAAAGGCTTTTTTGTTAACCGCCGTTTGCTGCTTTACCACTTCAAGTTCCTTGCCCGAAAAAAGGTCCACTTCTGGCACTTCGGTTACGCTGTAGTGCTTTTCCATTTCGTTAAAGAAAAACCTTTCGAAGGCTGAGCTCAATACGCCCTTACTGGCACGGTCGTTTATAATGGCAGCTGTAGTAAGCTGGTTAAAAACCCAGCCATCTTTTTGCTGCCGTTGGGCTACCTGTAAGTTAAAATAATCAGCATCGGTAGGCACCAGGTTTATGCGGTTGGTTTCTATATTGGTGTACACATAGCCAAAATTTAAATCGTCGTGCTGGTAATGCCGCTGGTGTGGCATACGGAGAATACGGCCTACGGTCTGTATGCCAAAATCGGGGCTCTGCACATTACGGTAACTTACCAATACCGAGGCCCGTGGGCAATCCCAGCCCTGGGCTATGGCTTGCTTAAATATGAGCACATCCTGAAAACCGTTGATGTTTTCCAAGCCATCGGTATCTCTTTCGCCACTGAGCCACACGGCCAACCGGCCATTTTTTGTGGTGATGTTGTACTCGTTTAAAAGCAACAACTCCAGTGTGTCTCTTATGGTTTTATCTTCTTCGCTAAGGCTGCTGTTATCGCTGGGTAGCTGAATTAATAATAAAGGGTTTAGCTTGTTGGGGCCCAGTTCGGCATCGTATTGTGCTGCCAGTTCCTGCTTTTTAGCAAAGGCGGTACGCAGCAAGTGTATGTGTACGTTATCGTTGTTTTGCTGGTCAGGGTCCAGGCCTATGTTTAATCGTACGCCTTTCTTTATCATTTCCTCACCTATTACCTCTTGGCGGCTGATGAACACATTGCGTTGTGGCCGGTTATTGGGGGTGGCTGTTACCATCAGTTCTATTTTGGCCTTTATTAAATGCCGTACGGCAATGGCCTGCGGCCCGGTAAATGCACTTAGGTGGGCTTCGTCTATCACCAGTATTATTTCGGTGCCGTTGGCTTTGGTGTTTTCTACCAGGGTTTGCAGGTTGGTATTGGTTTCGTTATCCTTACGCCATATTTTTTTAAGGCCATCTACACTGCTCCAGTTTACAAACAGTAAATCTTTTGGGTTAAGGCTTGGGTTGGTGCTCAGGTTGCTAAGGTCGGTGCAGGCAAGCTGGCTGGCATCGGCATACAGTTTTTGCAGGCTGTGGAAACTTTGTATGTGCAGCGTATTGGGGGCAAACCATATAAAGGCCACATTATTATGCAGGCCGGGTTGCAGGGGCAGTTCATCCATCAGCCGCTCCATATAGGCTGCCATCATTACCGTTTTGCCGCTGCCGGTGGGGGCTTCCAGCAGTATGGGTATTTGCGATGGGCTGGTACGCAGGGCATCAAACGTATGGGTAAGCAGGCTGGTTACGGCTTTTTCCTGAAAGGTTTTTAGTATATACATGAGTAGGTGCGGCTTGGCAGGTGTTGTTTTATGCAGTATTCCATATACTACATGCGTATTCGCTTAAGTGCTTATTTAATGTAATTGTTTACGATTAGCTGTTTTCACAATAAATGTTTTTCGTCAAAATCTATTCCGTGTTCTATCAATAATCGCCGGTATTCATCTAAAAAAATTTCCTTTTTATGATGTTCTTTCTGGTTTTTAATATAGTCTATTACCCTTTGTTTTTCGTTTATGGTGTAGGTAAATGCCCCATACCCATCTTGCCAGCCATAGAATTCAGGAAATATCTTTTCTTTTTTTATCCATAAACTACTGGCTACTTTAATATTTTTTACATAATCGGCTAAACAAACGCTGGGGTGCAAATCAGAAAAAATATGAATATGGTCTTCTATACCGTTAATGCGATACAATACACAATTATTGGCCTTGGTAATACCCCAAATATATTTATACAATTCGTTTTCGTGTGTGGGTGTTATGGCTGGTATTCTGTTTTTTGTACTAAATACAATTTGATAAAGAATTTGCCTGTAGGTGCCCATTACGTATTTGTTTTTACGGTAGAAATTTAGTTGTTTTTAAGATACATACGCTGTAATCGATTTTTGTTCAACCCCATTCGGGGTTGTGTGGAGGTGATTAACGTGTTTTCCGTGGGTTGCACCCACGGCTATTATTGTTTAACCCCATTCGGGGTTATAAAACATAATTAACAATACACAACATACCGAAAAATAAATACAAAAATTGACAACCCCGAATGGGGTTGAACTATAATAACCATGGGTGCAACCCATGGAAAAGCAACACATGCGTGCAACCCACGCAAAACCAACACAACCAATGGAAAACCAACCCACCGAAAACACGACAATCGCCTCCACACAACCCCGAATGGGGTTGAACTACAATAACCATGGGTGCAACCCATGGGTGCAACCCATGGAAAAGCAACCCATGAAAATCAAACCAGAAAAAATCAACCATCCGCCCCATCAAATAATTCTGGCTCCTTGTTGGCTGCTACCTGTTCGGGGGTAATTAGTTGCCTGTCTATCTTAAGGGTTTTAAAAGTGGCTCTGTAAGCATTGTAAATAGCTTCGGGCAGGGGCACGGCTTCTATGCGGTCGGCCACTTCGGCAAAGTCTTCGGCCAGGGTATCTTTTTCGGGGCTAAAAGCATAGAGTTTTATGGGGGTGGTGGTGGGTGGCAAGGCTTGTGTCCAGGCTATTAACGCTTCGCAGGTTTGGGCTAGTTGGCGGCTGTGGTATATTACCAGCAAGTATTGGCCGGCGGCATTGGTAAATATGCGGCATTGCCTGCTGCTAAAGCCTTGTGCCTCTGTAATATCATCGTAGCAATCTTCTTTAATGCACAATAAATCGGTACTGGTATTGGTTAGCAGCCGCTTATTGGCTTCGCTTTTACTGGCGGGTACAAAAAGGCTTTGGTAGTACCTCAAGTTGTTATTCCCTAAACCTTCTACCCTAAGCCCTTTGGCATTTGTATAACCCTGTATTACCCGCTTGTTACGTTCGTAGGTTACTTCTTCGCAAATATTGTTTTCGTTATTGGTAACCAATATGCATTGGCGATTGCCGCCATCTTCTGCATTTAGCTGCATAGTAGCATGTAGAGTGGTGCCGGAACCAGCGAAAAAGTCGAGGATGCTTTTAGGATTCGGGTGAATGCTTTGTAAAAAATAACCTGCAACTTCTACTGGTTTCGGATATGGGAAGGATATTTTCAAATTATTGAATAAATCATCGTCACTAGCGCCACAATTAAATATAGAGGGAGTATTTTCAGATATATTTTCAGCTAATAGATACTTACGTTCTGGCTGTTTCAATTCATCTTCTCCGAATAAAATCAAATCATTTTTTATTAATTTCTTCATTGTAGTACTTGGATTTCTCCAACCTCTATTTGGAACAGGGCAATTTTGTCCTGTAATAGGATGTACTAATGGAATCCAATAATCATCAGGGGCAACTTCTTTATTAGGCCAAGCCATAGAAACACCACGATAACATTGCCCTTGCTTATCTATGAATTTATAGGCTTTCTCTCCACCTGAAAAATCTTGTCTGCTTAACCACGATTGAAACTCCTTGTTGATTAAATCCAAGTCATACTTTACTTCAAAATCTTTCAGTATATCCTTTTGAAAATTGAATGGTTTCATAACTTCTCTAATCTCCTCGGGAACTTCAGTTTTACCCATTTTAGAAAACAGTTTTTTAGCCTTTTTTAGAATTTTTTGTGCATTTGGCTTAAGTCGTAATAGTGCATCCTCCATTGACTTAAAGGCTACAATATTTTTACAATAAATCAATATATACTCATGCATGGATGCTACTTCCTTAGCATCACCTTTGGGATTTTGCTTATTCCATATTATCTGCCCTAACGAATTTTCTTCACTAAAAATCTCCGTTTCTAATAACAGATTCAATGCGTCAAATTCATTTTCATCAATGTGTATTATAATCACTCCTGTCTCACTTAAAAGACTTTTAGCAATCTTTAGGCGTTTAATTACAAACGAAAGCCAAGTTGAATGTCTAAAAGGGTCACCTTCCAAAATCCACTTATCGTTATATCGAAATTCATTTTCTTTACCGGTATTGTAAGGCGGGTCTATATATATCACATCTATTTTGCCTTCGTGGGTAAAGCTTAGTGCGGTTAGTGCATGCAGGTTGTCGCCTTCTATTAGTATGTGGTTAGGCGGGGTACTAGGATTTTGAGGATTTATAGGATTTTGGGATGGTACAAGATTTTCCAGAGCCTCTTCTGCTGCAAACAGGGATGGATTTGCTTTTTCGGCGGCCTTTAACCCCTCCTTTGCAGGGGTTGGGGAGGCTGCTTGGGAGGCCAATATTCTTTTCTCCACCACTTCCTGCAATACGGGCAGGTGCTGCCGTAGTTGCTCCTCTACTTCTTCGGGTTTATCTTCCCACACCAGGCCATATTTTTTATTGGTGTTTACCAGGTTTATCAGGTCGGCCTTTTCAGCAGCGGTAAGGCCTTCCAGGGTTTTTAGTTTTTGTATCAGGTCGGTTTTGTTCATAAGGGTTATTGGCAAGGCTGTTTTATGTATGGGCAATGTATGGCTAAATGTTTTTAGCACAAGTGTGCCACCGCATATTTATAGCTGCCTTTTTTTTAACTATAATTTGATTGATTTTTGGATGGGCTACGAAACTTCAATCCTTCTTGTAATCTTAGTATTCATTTCATCAAATCAATCATAGTTCAAACATTTTTTTAAACTATGATTATACCGGTTTTTTGATGGGCTGAAAGCCTTGCCGTATCTGGTATCGCTAAATATAAGCCGCAAAAAAACATATTGGATAATTCTATTGCCATAGTTGCAATGTCTAAGACCTTGCAAAAGCCATCAACAAACTATAATCGCCTTTGTCTGCGGCTTTAACTGCTTTGAGGTATGTCGTTCTGTTATCGCCTTCGCCGGAAAGGTTGGCAGCTCCCCAACTAAAAACCGGCTGCTTGTATATATTTTCAATGATAATATCAGCCATTAACCTGCTATGCCTTCCGTTACCATTTGCAAAACAATGAATACTAACAATGCGATGCTTGAACCTTATAGCTATTTCATTGGGTAGGTGGGTTTTATTTACATGCCAGTAAAGGGCATCATCCAACAGGCATTTTAGTTCGGTAGGTATTTGCCATTTATCTACACCAATGTTTTTGTTGGTTTTCCTAAACTCCCCGGCCCATGCCCAAACATCAGCATACATTCGCTTATGCACCATTCGGATAAATGCCTCTGTAAATATTACCTCCGGCTTAAAAGAACGACTTAATGTCCACAGTACTGCCTGTTCAATGTTTTGCTGCTCAAACTCGTCTAACTCTCCTCTTGTGGCAATTGTGGCAATCAGTAATCCTTCTTTTTCTTCTTCGTCTAAAGGCGTTTGCCCACCTGTATAGTCTACATCTAATCCCATAAAATTTTAGGCATTTCATTTTTAATAGATGCAGTTCTTTCTTTTATAGCCTTTTCAATACGCTGATCGGTATTAGCCTGATCTTCCAGTTTCATTGTATTTGCAGTACGCAATACAATTGTTGTGGCTATCTCAGAAGCCCTTTTTTCAATCAAAGCATCTAAAGAGCCGTCGTTTGGCACAAAGCCATATACCAGTTGCATATCCAATGCCCTGCCTGTTTCCCTCAGCGATCTAATGGTAATGGAACCGTCTTTTTCCCGTTTCTCCATATCCTGTATCCCTTGTTTGGTTACCAAAAGTTTGTTGCCTAACTGCTGCATAGACATACCAATAGCTGTACGGATAGCTTTTATCCAACCTGTAGGTGGTACAGCCGCCTGTCGTAAGGTGGCAAAGCCCAACATTTTAGTATTTAGCTGTTGTAGTTGTAAAGATTTATTTGCCATAAAGTAAAGTTATAGTTTGACTTTAATGAAATAAATGTAAAGCTAAAACTTGACAATAAAATTAAAAAGTAAGGCTATTACTTTACTATAAAATGGATAGCCGTTGTAAATAGGTAATAAGTCTTCCTACTTTCCGATACAAAACTTCCCAAATATCGTCCCCAGAATATCCCTGTCATGCAATATCTCACCGGTTATTTCGGCCAGCGATTGCAGGGCATGGCGGATGTCGAGGGCCAGCAGGTCGCCGCTGATTTGGCTTTGCAATCCTTCCTGTACCCGTAGTAAAGCTTGTTGGCAATTTTTTAAAGCGGCGTGGTGCCGTGCATTTACTACTATGGTTTGGTCGGTATTTATTTTATGCGAAAGCACCATGGCAGGCAAGTATGCTACCAGTTCGTCCACCTTTGTTTTGTTAAGGGCCGATATTTCGAAAATGGGATAATCATTCCCCATCATTTCGTTGATGCTGTAGTTCAGCATACCCAATACATGTTCGTGGCAGGTATCCGTTTTGTTGGCCACCAATATTACCTGCTGCCCTTGCTTTTGCAGTTGTGCCAGGTCGCCCAATACATCTAATTCGGAGCTGGTGTTGGCATCAAAAACGTACATCAGTATGTTGGCAGCGTTAATTTTTTCCAGCGATTTTTCGATGCCTATTTTTTCTATTGCATCGGTGGCTTCTCTAATTCCGGCTGTATCTATTAGCCTAAAAACGATGCCGCCTACAATTAGTTTTTCTTCAATGGTATCTCTTGTGGTGCCTGCTATATCGGTTACAATAGCCCGTTCTTCGTTTAGCATGGCATTGAGCAATGTGGATTTACCGGCGTTTGGCCGGCCAGCAATTACGGCTGTAACGCCGTTTTTTATAATATTACCAAGGGCAAAAGAATGGATGAGTTTGGTTACACTCAGCATTATTTCATCTACCAGCGTTTGTAGCTTTTGCCTGTCGGCAAATTCCACATCTTCTTCGCCAAAATCCAGTTCCAGCTCTATTAATGCTGCAAAATGGATGAGTTGTTCACGAAGTGCTTTAATGTCTTTACTAAAACCGCCTTTCATTTGTTGTAAGGCCGTTTGCTGCACAGCGCCAGTTTCGGCGGCTATCAGGTCGGCCACACTTTCGGCCTGAGCTAAATCTAATTTGCCATTCAAAAATGCCCGTTGGGTAAATTCTCCAGGCTTCGCCATACGGGCACCCAAGGCAATGCAGGCATCCATTACCTGTGTCATTACATAGGCGGAGCCATGGCAGCTTATTTCTATTACATCTTCTCCTGTATAGCTTTTAGGGGTTTTGTAAATGGAAACTACTGTTTCGTCCAGCAACACCTCATTGTATTTTAAAAAGCCCACATGCAGGGTATGACTGTTTTGCAACAATAGATTTTTGGATGCAAAAAGCTCGTTGGTAATATGGATAGCCTGGTTTCCGCTAAGGCGTATAATGCCAATGGCACCAATGCCGGGTGGCGTGGCTATGGCCACAATGGTATCGTCCCAGCCAGATAATGTTGTATTCATAAGTGGTTAAAAATACAGCTAACGAGAGTTAATGGACAAAAATGTACTTTGCAAATGCTGGATTCGTTATTGGTGCTGTATTTCATGAGATTTATACATTCAGAGACACTAAAGCCAATTTTTAAGTGTTGAAAACTCGATAATGATAAGGGCTTGATGAGTTTTTTCAGGCATCGGTTCAAAGTAAATAGGTACATTTTTGTCCATTACACCGCAAACGATTAAAGGGTTATGCCAAATCGTTTTTGTATTTAATAGCAAAGGCAGTTTAGGTATTGGGGATTGAGATGTACTGCTAGAAATGCTCAAGGCCGTAAAAAACCCCCAATATAAATCGGGGGCGGTAGGATTAGTGTAATTAAAAAATTAGGAAATTATTGTAACCCACTCTGTACCAATAATACATAAGTCTCATTTACATTAGCGAAGTTGGCAATTTCGGCTGTGGAGAACTTGTTTGCCAAAAGTAGGTTTGTAACAAATTCATGCTTGGTTTTCTCTATCCCTTGTTCTATCCCTTGTCCTTTACCTTGCTTTATGCCTTGTTCAATTCCCTGCTCTATTCCTTGCTCTATACCTTGCTCTATACCTTGCTCTATACCTTGTTGAAGTCCCTGTTTTTTGGCTCTTTCTAGCACCATTTCTACTATGCCCATCGTATTTGTGTTTAAAGTAATAGTTTGTATTTCTTTTTCAAATTTAGCTTTAGTTTCCGGTTTTGCAAAACGTACATATAAATTTAAGAAAGTATTGAGGCCCCTCATTTTTTGATCACTAATGTTGCGGCGGTATAAATTTCGGAATACCTGCATTTTAAGCTTCAGCAAATCTTCATCAGCCAGCTTTTTCTTTTGCAAAGCCAGCAAAACAGTAAGCACTACTATAGCAAAAGGGTTTTCATCTTGTGTTAATAAATCCTCATTTTGTGCTAATATTTTGTAAGTATTAAACTGATAGGTACACTTTGTTCCAAGGTGTTCGTAAACGAATTGTGTGGGATGGAAACTTTTTTTTGTATCTGTGAAAATAGCAAATGCTGTAATGGGCACCGCATACTTATCAAGAATGCGATAAAAATAGGTAAACATACGTTTTGCAAAGTCCTTATCGTCGTAGCCTTGCACTTCTACATGTACCAGCAGCCATTCTTCTTTACCTTCCCGGGTAAATACTTTTACTAGTTTGTCAACAAATTTTGGAGCATCCTTTTCGTATGTAGGAAACAGTTGCTCTAATTCTTTATCCAAAAACTGAAAGCCCTTTGCCATATCAAATAAGTTGTCTGCATCTTTAAAAAAGAACCGCAGAAAATCGTCGAACACATTTTCAAGTATGCCTTTCCATAAAGTATCATCTTTTACCATTACTTAAAAATAATGGCAATCGTTCATAAAGTAAAAATAAATAAGCGGCGGCTGCCGCTCAGGCACATAGCATATAATTAGAGTCTGTCTTTAAAGTCTAAGTATTTGATAATCATATATTTGCAATCTTTTTTGGCACAATTTTTGTAATGCTTTAGCTATGAAAATGAA
>JAYUOV010000029.1:0-6657 GCA_043760535.1 Chitinophagaceae bacterium | reverse complement strand
CAAAAAGTACATTTACCCCAATAACATCCATGTGCCATCGTTAGTTTATTCCACCTGCCATCGCTCCACATTCTATGCATGGGGTTTACCACTTCTATGGCAGAAATATATTTTTCTAATTTTAAATCACTATAATCTGGTGTGCCTACTTCGCCTTGTTTATAGTCTTTGCTTCGGCTGTTATTAATGTAAGTTACTACACCGTTTAGCAGTAAAAAAGTACGCTTTAGTTCCTCCATTTGGTTTGTGCCTTCGATAAAGCTAATCAGTTTTTCAATAGGTGCTTCGCCATCATCTAGCGTAATAAAATCGAAGAATTCAAAAACCCTGACATCGCTAAGTCCACGCAGTTCGGTATTTGCAAAACCTCCACCCATGGCCACTTTTACAGCAGGGTAATGTTTTTTTATCCATTGGCCGCAGCGTAAAGAGCTATATAAATTACCTGGGAATGGTACGGAAATGCAAACCAGTTTTGGGTGGATGACCGCCATTTTTTGTTGCAACAAGGCTATCAAAAGTTCATCTATAAAAGTGTAGGGCTGCTGCAAGCTTTGGTACAGTTCATCAAAGCTGTTAGCAGAGCGGCCCAACCTTTCTGCATAGCGGCTAAACCCGAAATGATGATCTACGGATTCTGTAATAAAATCTGCCAAATCTTCCAGGTACATGGTGGCCAAGTGCTTGGCTTTATCTTGTATGCCCATGCTGCCAAAAGCCCATGCCAAATCGTCTGTTTGGGCAAAGCGTTTTGCCTCCGGCAAATAATCTCGTTTGCAAATAAGATGAGCCAATGTTGGTTTTTTGCCCTGCAAAAACTCGATGGTATCGTCTATGGTATGTATATAATCCAGCTGTAATGCTATGATTCGCCTTACATTTTCACTTGTTTCATCTGTAGTAATTGCTTTAGCAAATAATGTGGTAAGACCTTGTTTTGAAAAAAATTGCAGTGTCACTTCGATGCCCAAATCGGCCTGAAATGAAGTGATGCCTTTAGTATTTAAAAAACCCTTTAAATATGCCGTAGCAGGGTATGGCGTATTGAGTTGGGTAAAAGGTGGTGTAATTAGTAAGGCTGTAGTACTCAAATGTAAATCTTTAGGTGGCGAAAATATCGCTTAATAGCGAAAGCAAGATTTGCAAAATAGACTTACCAAGGTAGCAACACGGATAACACTGATGGAATCGGATTAGCACTCATTTTTTTGGTGTGAACTTTTGCCTGCCACTGCATCTCATGCCAAACCCATGTATAATGCTAGAAATTAATATCCCCAAACCCTGCCACGAAGATTGGAACGCCATGACACCCACAAGTCGTGGTGCATTCTGCAGTGCCTGTGCTAAAGACGTTGTGGATTTTACCAACAAGACAAATGATGAAGTACAGCATTACCTGCTAAACAAAGCTGGTGAAAAAGTATGTGGCAAGTTTAATAACACCCAACTGCACCGCATCCGAATTAATATTCCCAACAATATATTTTACACAAAAATTGCAGGCTGGAAAAAGTTTATGGCCGTAATAATGCTGGCTTTGGGAAGTATGTTGTTTGGATGCGATGTAACAACGGATTCTCCAGCTACGGACGTTATCAAAACAGAAAATACAAATGCAACCGAACAAGAATTGGGTGAGCCCAGATACTCTGTTGATGTAATGGGTAAGGTAGCCGCACCAGTTTGTCAAAATATTAAAGGTGAACCTGCAATCATCCAAACATTAGTAACAAAAACTGGGATTATAGAAGAAGTATTGCCACAAATGTTAATGGGAGTTCCTCAGCTCGAAATCCTTATCTCAGATACAACCGAGTTTTATAAAATGGTTAGCGATATTCTTTTTGCGGATACTGCGATTAAAAAAATACAAATAGAAACTCTGCCAAAACCAAAAACGGCTGCAGATACTATAAACTGCAAAGGGGAGCATTTTTATTGAACCCATCATTTTACTATTTAAAACTCGCCTACACAACTACTACTCCTGCCATCTTATTAGCAGTGCCATCATACAAAAAACATTTGTTTTTACAGTACAGCAGCACTGCTATAAACGTGGTACCAATACTATAGACCCGTTTAGTTTCATGTGGCAATTCGGGTTTAAAAAATCAAGTATCAGTAAGGTTAAGCAGCTTTCTTAGTGCATCAGTATCAATAAATGCCTTCCTGGCCGAATACCTTCTTTTTAAAAATTAGGGTTGTATGTAATGCCTTTGTATCAATACCTTAAAATACTAGCTGATGTTAAGATTTCGTGATATCAAAAAAAAATAGCTCATTTATTGCATAAATGGTTTTCTTTGTACATCTTATTTGAATATCAGTTAAGCATTCTTTATAAACAATGACAAAAAACTCAACCATATCACTTTCTTTTAAAGTGATGTTTCATGCCCCATCCGGGCGTGGGTTTTTTATATCGAAGACTTTCGGTACTTCTTCAATTTGTCCCGCCCACCTCGATAATTATCGGTGGTTCATCCCCCTTGTGGTACGACGTTAATACTCCCAATCATGTTGGTTTACCCTAAGTTGTAATCCGTTGTGGCTTTGCCGCATCAAGGTGCAGGAATTTAATTTTTACCTTCTTTAGATTTTACAAAAATGGAATTTCAAATACTACCCGCCGATACATCACACCTCAATTTTGCCACTATCATTTGCGATGAATACGAATCATCTGCCAAGGCACGTGGAACAGGCATAGCCAAGCGTACACCAGAATATATTCGAGAAAAAATACGGGAAGGCAAAGGTGTTATCGCCTTCAGCAGCGATGGTGTATGGGCTGGCTTTTGCTATGTAGAAACCTGGGGCCATGGTGAATATGTGGCCAATAGCGGATTAATTGTAGCCCCACAGTTCCGCAATGCAGGTTTGGCCAAGGCTATCAAAAAGAAAATTTTTGACTTGAGCCGCGCCAAGTATCCCGATGCAAAACTGTTTGGATTAACTACTGGCCTGGCAGTTATGAAGATAAACAGCGACCTTGGTTACGAACCTGTAACCTATAGCGAACTGACACAGGATGATGCTTTTTGGGCTGGCTGTAAAAGCTGTGTTAATTACGACATACTGGTACTGAAAGAGCGGAAAAACTGCATGTGTACCGCCATGCTTTACGACCCGAAAGATCATTACGAGCCTGAAGAAACCAAAGAATTTTTTAAGGAAAACAGCAAAGGATACGAACGATTGCTACAGGTAAAGCAAACCCTCTTTTCGAAATTGTTTGGTAAAAAAGAAGAGGCCGATAAGAAGGAAATAAAACCCATTACCGGCAAGAACAAAAGGTTTTCTTTGTTAAGCTTCTTTTTGGGGTAGTTTTTTTTGAACCCAGCGAAAGCCGTTCCCTGATTAGGCGACATTGGCGAACGTTGTAAATCCCGTAGCATTACGGGACTCCGTTCATCTGATTGCTACTATTGAGCTCTTTCTTATAAGGTATAAGGACCAGGATTATTCAAGATTTGGCAGATGATAGCAGATTAAAACTACTGTGATAAAATACCGGGTTATATAAAATTCAAGATCTGTTCCATCAGATTAATCTTCAATAACTCTGGTTCAGATAAAAGCTCAACAGGATTACCACACCCGAACGGAGCGTCGCCAATGTAGCCCCATAGCAGCACAACTGCTGGTCAACAAAAGATAATTTACTAACCCATGGCTTCAGCCTTCGGAAAAAATAGCAATATGAAAAAAATTGTTCTTGGTTTTAGTGGTGGCCTCGATACCACCTTTTGCGTAAAATACCTGAGCGAAGACAAGGGTTACGAAGTGCATAGCATTATTGTAAACACAGGCGGCTTTACAGAGGAAGAATTGCATAAAATAGAAGCACATGCATACAACCTGGGTGTAAAAACGCATACTACCATCGATGCGGTAAAAGATTATTACGACCGCATAATAAAGTACTTAATTTTTGGTAATGTACTCAAGAATAATACCTATCCGCTGAGCGTAAGTGCCGAGCGTTTAAGCCAGGCATTACACATAGCCGAACATGCAAAAAAACTGAATGCAGATGCAGTGGCTCACGGCAGTACAGGTGCCGGCAACGATCAGGTTAGGTTCGATATGATTTTTCATATTATGATACCAGGCGTGGAAATTATTACACCCATACGTGACCTTAAACTGAGCCGTGAAGATGAGCTTACTTATCTGGCAAAAAAAGGTGTGGAAATGAACGTTGAAAAAGCAATGTACAGCATCAATAAAGGACTGTGGGGCACCAGCGTAGGCGGCAAAGAAACGCTTAATAGCAAGGGCATGCTACCCGAAACTGCATGGCCTACCCAAGTAAGCAAAAGCGAACCTGAAGAAGTAAAACTAGGTTTTGAAAAAGGCGAATTGAAAGCCGTGAATGATACAACTTTCGGCCACCCTACCGAAGCAATACAATATTTACAAACCCTTGCGGGGCCTTTTGGCATTGGCCGTGATATACACGTAGGCGACACCATTATAGGTATTAAAGGCCGTGTAGGTTTTGAAGCGGCTGCACCAATGGTTATACTAAAAGCACACCATGCTTTAGAAAAACATGTGCTTACAAAATGGCAGCTAAATTGGAAAGATCAGCTTGCATTATTCTACGGTAACTGGCTTCACGAAGGACAGATTCTGGACCCGGTAATGAGAGATATAGAAGCTTTTTTTGAAAACAGCCAGCAGAATGTTACCGGCGATGTTTTTGTACAACTGATGCCATATCGTTTTCAGGTAATAGGTATCGAAAGCCCATACGATTTAATGAGTGCCAAATTTGGCAAGTACGGCGAAATGAATACCGGTTTTACCGGCGAAGATGTACGTGGCTTTAGCAAAATTTTTGGCAATCAGACAAGTATTTGGAATGCGGTGAATGAGGCCTCCACAAACCCCTCCGAAGGAGGGGCTTAGAACCTGAGTGGAAAAAAATTATTAGGTAACTTTGAAAAAAATAATTTATGGATACTACTATTTTAGAACAGGTTAGCAAGCTGACTGTAGGAGAGCAGCAGGCCGTAGAAAAATTTATTCAAGAGTTGCTAAGCAAGCACAATACAACTGAGGTGGAATCAATTGCAGAAAAAAGGAAAAGGAATATGGGCTGGGCAAAAGGTACTATATGGATGGCGGATGATTTTAATGATACACCTGAAGATTTTAAAGATTATTTGTAATGGCATCTACCGCACTGCTGGATACCCAAATCTTAATTTGGCTGGCACAATCCCCTGATAGCATTTCTAATACAGCTAAATTATTTTTATTTACCGATGTGAAATTGATGCTCAGCCATGTTTCTATTTGGGAAATTGCAATAAAAATAAAAACAGGAAAGTTGCAATTGGACGATAATCTGGACAAGTTCATTTCAATTGCTTTACAAAAGCAAAACTTAGAACTACTACCCATTTCCCTGCCACATATTTACCAAACCCAACAATTAGAACTACATCATCGGGATCCTTTCGACAGGCTTTTGGCAGCACAATCTATCGTGGAAAATATGCCTATCATCAGTTCTGATGAAATTTTTGACCAATACCAAGTACAGCGGATATGGAAATGAAAAAAATAAACATAGGGATCATAGGCGGAGCCGGATATACCGGCGGTGAACTGATTCGACTGTTACTTAACCATCCTAATGCAAGTATTTCCTTTGTGCAAAGCGGCAGTAATGCTGGTAATTTATTAAGCAGCGTACACCAGGATTTAATTGGCGAAACGGAACATACTTTTTCAGCAACACATCATTTCGATATTGATGTATTGTTCTTTTGTGCCGGCCATGGCGAAGCCAAAAAATTTGTGGCTGCAAACAATATTCCTGGTACTGTTAAACTGATAGATATTGGTAACGATTTTCGTTTACAAGCAGATGTAGAAACAAATGGCAGAAAGTTTATTTACGGCCTGCCTGAAATGAACCGGGAGCAGATAAAAAATGCTGATAGTATAGCTAATCCCGGCTGTTTTGCTACCTGTATTCAGTTGGGTTTATTGCCTTTGGCAAAGGCCGGGTTACTACAAGATATTGAGGTGTACACAACAGGTATAACCGGAAGTACAGGTGCAGGGCAAAGTCTGTCAGCCACATCGCATTTTAGCTGGAGAGCCAATAACATTCAGGCTTACAAAACCTTAACCCATCAGCATTTGGGGGAGATAATGGAATCGCTCAATAGTATGGCATCCCATACAGATTCAACGCTTGAACCTATAAACTTTGTTCCGTGGCGTGGCGATTTTACCCGGGGTATTTTTGCCAGCAGCACATTGCGATGCGACATGGAAGAAGCAGACCTGAATGAACTATTTACTGACTTTTATAAAGACGAGCCATTTACCTTTTTAAGTAAGTCTCCTATTTTTTTAAAACAAGTAGTAAACACCAACAAATGTGTGATTCAGCTTGAAAAAATTGGGAACAAATTAGTAGTTCATTCGGCAATAGATAACCTCTTAAAAGGGGCAAGTGGACAAGCAGTAGAGAACATGAACATCATGTATGGTCTGGATGAAAAGATGGGGCTGCAATTAAAGCCGGCTGGATTTTAGGAAAAAGGTGTAAAGTGTAAGGTGCAAGGCGTAAGGTTTAAGGTTTAAGGAAAACCGTGTTAGTTTTAAGTGCTTCTTTCTTGCCCT
>JAYUOV010000028.1:0-6663 GCA_043760535.1 Chitinophagaceae bacterium | reverse complement strand
TTGGCCGCACCTACACCCAAAGCCACCATTCCATCATTACTTATTCTGCCAGCATAGGTGTTTTGCACTTTAAATACCAATGGTTTTGCATCGGTAGTGCCAATAAAATTATTAATGGGGTCAGTGCCGGCATTGCCGGTAAGTGACCAGCTATTGGCAGTAACAGCAGATATTACCCAGACGGTTCCATTAAAAATATATAAGCCAGTTGCGCCATCAGTTTGGTAAATCATCAACCCTGTTTTTGGAGAAGAGATTAAGCCTTTTTCCGCTGCCGTCATCCTTGGTGGAAGAAAACCCTTATTGGTAGTTTTTAATTCTAACAGGGCTGATGCATCTGGCGTAGTAGTGCCAATGCCTACATTTTGTGCTAATACACTTACAGTGCTGGTTAACAATACTGCCAGGGAAAGAATAAACTTTTTCATGTGTAAACTGATTGATGTTATTTAATAATTTATACAAAACTAAAGCTGGCAATGTGGGTAAAAACTGTTGCGTATTGCTTGGCTGGTGGTAATGGTTGGGTGGTGGTTAAGTTGTATTAAGCGGTAAATGTTTCAATGCAATATGGGAATTACTAGCCTTGGTTTGCAAAAGCATCAATAGCTTTTAGGTAAAATAAAAAATGACCGATAAGTACCAGTCATTTTTTCACAATTGTTATTTATTTAAAAAGTGTATTTCAAAAAGATTGCACCGTTATTAGGTACTAAATGCGTTTCAAACTGTGTTGGCCTGTACCAGGAAAAATCTGATTGTAAACCGGCATTATCTTCAATGGGTGTATCTAAATTACATCCCCATGTTCCACGAATGAGAAGTCCATTTATCGATTTTTTTATTGTTCCGTTCGAATCATAAATAGTGACGTTTAACGTAAGCGCATAATTATTTACTTTTTCTATATTCACCACTTCAAATTTCCCTAAAGTACCGTTGCTTGTTTTAAAAATGACTATAGTTCCTTTTGGCCATAAAAACCCAAGCGCATCAGAAGCTAATATATTGGTAGCTGTCATCAAACCACTTCTATTTTGAATATCCACCAGTTTGATTTCATCATAATTTGCAGGTTGTGGTGTGGGTGCAGGATCTTCTTTCGAGCAAGAACTAAGAATTGTTACCAGTGCAAGAGCGGTAACTAATTGTAATTTTTTCATGATTAAAATGTTTAGTGTTATTTAATAATTTTCACAAAACTATAGCTGCCCATGAAGGTAAATATTGGTGCGTATTGGCTGGCCGGTGCTACTGGTTGGGTGGGGGCTAATGTGTATTAGGTGGTAAATAAAAAAGGCTATTAAAGCCTTTAAGATTTAGTGAAAAAAAATAACCGGAAACCATGTTAGTAATCTTATTTCTATACCAACTTAGGAATTTCATCCAAACTATAATAAATTTTCAAACCCCTTTCTTGAGCAATTCTTACATCTTCGTCTGCTCCTTTTGATGCACCTTCAAGTCGAAAAACGGCATCGCATTTTTCTAGGAGACGATGTGTAACAGGATATTGAATTTCATCCCAAATACTATCACCAATTTTCTTTGAACCTGCTAAATGCATTAATGGTAATGCAACCCATTCCCCAATCATAGGAATGTGTCCCTTACGAAACAAAGGCAGGGCAACGGATTCAAGTTTTTCTAAATTCTTTTTTATAAGAATTGGGTCGTCATTTGTTCCTCCACGATAAGGTTCTGAAATAAGAATCATCATAATTTTGAAATGTTTTGCTTTAAAGTATTTTGTTAAGTTTTATATATTGAAGTAACATAATTGTCTTTCCGTCTTTAATTTCTCCATTGTCCATCATTTTCAATGCTTCACCAATATGGAGTTCCAACACTCCTATATTTTCTTCTTCATCTTGAACCCCTCCACCGTCCACCGTCCGTTACTTTCATTTCTTTTGAATACTCAGCAATAAAGAAGTACAAAATTTCTGTTACTGAACCTGGCGACATATATGCCTCAAATATTTTACGTACTTCTGTAATTTTATATCCTGTTTCTTCTTCTGTCTCTCTTCCAATACAATCTTCTGCATTGTCTTTGCCTAACAAGCCCGCACAAGCTTCAATTAACATTCCTGTTTCGTTTCCATTTACAAATGTTGGAAGGCGAAACTGTCTTGTGAGAATAACAGTTTTAAGTTCGTTGTTGTGAGCTATGTGTCTTATATTTTCTACTAACCTTTTCGTTTATATTTTTCAGGCGCATGTGTGTTTTAAAAGTACTTTTAAAAAAGCAATTGCAAATTGTCTCAACCCTTACTGTAGTTGTCATAATTTTTTATTTTTTCTCCTATATAATTCATGGCTTTATAATAAGTTTCAATCCCGTGGCCTGTGTTCGAAAACACTTTAATTTCTTTTAATGTTTTTATATGTGCTTTTGCGTTTTTAATTGATTTCTTGTATGGAAATAATAAGTCTTTGTCGCCTTCCAAAAGGTAAGTATCAACTTTTACTTCTGATAGTTGCTTGCCCATATAATATGGTCTTTGGGTATTATCTCTAAAGCGACTTATTGCAAAAACTTCATAGTCAACCAGCATCTTTTCTGAAAATTGTGATAATTGATGGGTTGGTTTGCAGAAAACAGCTTTGTCAAGAAGTTTTAATACATTCTTTTTGTTCGGGAATATGATGGGCAGGAGGTTAAAATAAAGATTGGGCAACGATAAAGAGAATGATTGCAAACAACCCGGGTTAAGCAAAAAAGCAGCTTTTACTTTTTCAGGTTTTACAATTGCAAGTTTCATACAAATAAGCCCGCCGAATGAAGCCCCGGCTATAAAAGCTTTTTCAATATTTAATTTTTCAAAAATTTCCGCCGCCCAATGGCCATAATTGAACGATTTAATTTCAGGTGTTTCACCATTGCTCTTATTAGGAAGCCCATTCGTTTCCACCATAAATATTTTCATTTTATGGTTTAAATTGTCAACTCCTTTGTCAAAATCCCAAATTAAAGCGGTTGTTCTTGCTCCTGGAAAAATCACCAGGCTGTCATTTAAGTTTTCTTTTGTGTGAAGCCCCCAAACATGTGTTTTGCCAAGTGAGGTGGCAATTTCGTAGCGTTCATATTGCCTTTGGTTGTGTTGCTCTAATTGAGTTACCCAACTTTCAAAATACTCGAGATCTGCCTTTTCGTTTTTGAAATATGATTTATCTTTTATTTTCATAACGAATTTTAAAAAACTTTAATAATCAAACTTTATTCATCTTTTTTATTAATTTAAAAGGAATAAAAAAAAGGAAGCCAAAACGCTTCCCCAACTATTAAATAATATTGCTGCTTTTTTTATTGTGAACAATGCAAACCAAAATATTATTAAAACGTTGTTTACTTTTTATTGATAGCTTCTATTGCCGCTTCCATTTTTTCCATTTTTTCTTTTAATATTTTATTATCACTTTTCAAAAGTTCTATTTGCTCCTGTTGCTCCTGTATTGCCCTAATCGCCATTATATTTAATTTTTGATACCCTATTGCCTTTAAACCTTCAGGCCCTTTTGTGGTAACAATATCCGGAAATACTTTCTCTACATCCTGTGCAATAAAGCCGTAGGATAAAGGAGCATTTGCGTCATTATCTTTGTAGTGATAAACTTTAGGTTGAAGCTTCATCAGCGCAGGCAAAGCGGTTTCAATAGTTTGGATATCTTTTTTCATCCGCAAGTCGGAGACAACAGTAATATCGCCACTAACATCATCAAAATAAAACTTAGGTGCACCGTTAAAAGAAAAGCTCAAGTCATTTCCTACATCTACTCCAAAATTCCAATGAGTAGTATTTGCCTGCCTTTCCAACCGTACAGCTCCATCAGTAATAGGATAGGCGTCGCTGCTTTGTTTTACATGCAGTGCTGCTAGTGGCAATGCTGTTCTTATGCCCACATTTCCACCAGACTGATTTAATGCCAGGTTGCCAAAGGCTGTGCCCGATGATTTAACCCCCTGTAGAAATGCATAGCCGCCACTCTCTTGTGAGATGCCCATATTTAAAACGGTATAGCCTCCACTTGTTAAGCTGTTTCCAATCGCAATTCCTCCAGCACCATTGGGATTAACATGCAAAGTTTTCTGTGGATTAGTAATGCCAATACCAACCTTTACATTTGTTGTAGCACCGTTGTAACCTGTGGTGGACCCTAGTACAATACAATCGCTGCAGCCTACCTGTGCTTTAGCACCTACGGCTGTTGCATTGGTAAAAGTGCTGCCCCAGGTATTAGCACCTTCCCCTATCGCAGTATTATTTGTTCCCGAAATATTATTGTTTAATGCATCAATGCCGATAGCTACATTATTTGATCCCAAGGTATTGCCTGAAAGCGCTCCAGGGCCAATTGCAACATTATTAAACCCACTTGTATTTGTATTTAACGAACCAGCACCCACTGCTGTATTGGCATATCCGGTATTATTTGCAAGGGTGCCGCTACCTATTGCAGTATTATCTTCCCCTGCTACATTTACAAACAAACTCTGAAAACCTACTGCAACATTACCATTACCCGTCTTGTTATTTTTTAAAGATTGGTGCCCCATGGCAGTATTCTGAATACCTGAGACATTATCATACAACGATGCCCTGCCCACTGCTGTATTTTGGTTGCCAATAGTATTGCTATACAATACATCGCTTCCTACAGCAGTATTAGAAACACCGGTTGTATTACTAAATAACGCTTTAGAACCAATGGCAACATTAGCACCCATCGTATTCCTGTACAACGCAGAATCACCAATGGCTACAATATTGCTACCTGCCACATTTAAGTATGATGCTGCAATACCCAATACTATATTACTATTTCCGTTTACATTGTTGTATTGTGTATTGTAGCCTACAGCAATATTATTTTTCCCTATCGTGTTGTTGTTTAAAGCATACGCTCCAATGGCTGCATTATTATCGGCAATAGTATTACTCACTAGACTACCCGTTCCTATTGCAACATTATGGTCGCCGGTTTTATTACTAAAAAGTGCTGCAGTTCCAAAGGCATTATTGTCGTTTCCGTAAATATTTGCATGTAATGCATTGTAACCAATTGCATTGTTTTGGCCACCAATTGCTGATGTTGCACTATCCAATGCATACATTCCCAAAGCTACATTACCATTTGAAGGGTAAAGCCCACCTGAAGTGATATTGTTTACCCTGAATTTTAAGGGCAGGTTATCGGTAGTGCCAATAAAACTTGTGGCAGCATCAGTACTTGCATTACCATTTAGTGACCACACATTTGCTACAGAGCCTGCTGCAGTAGTTACTGCCATCCAGTTGGTGCCATCATACACATACAACCCCTTTGTACCATCGGTTTGGTAAATCATCAATCCTTGTTTTGGAGAGGCAATCAACCCTTTTTCCCTAGCCGTCATCCTTGGCGGAAGAAAGCCTTTGTTGGTACCTTTTAATTCTAACAGGGATGATGCATCAGGAGCACTTGTACCAATGCCCACACTCTGTGCAAAAGAAATAGTATAAACTACTGTTAGCAATGCGATGGAGATAATTATTTTTTTCATCTTTTTTTTAGATTTTTTGTACTTCAAAACTAAAAGTACTAACACTACCTTTTTACCGCCTGTACCCTAAGGCAGAAAACATTACTTTGTTGGTAGCTTTTGTGTAGTTAATGGAAAGTGTAAAAGATGAGATTAGATTTTTGTAAGGTGTACATAACCATTTCAATGCTGTTTTTATATAAGTTTTCAAAAAGAAATAGCTGCAATGCATAGCTGTATTAATAATTTACACAACAAATACGGTCTTTTATTTATAAGATGTTTAAACATTATGCTTACAAAAACTTGTAAGGGGTTTGTGTTATTTTTTTATGGATGGTGTTTTCGCAAAAAATATAATGCAACTTCACACATAAAAAAACTCAAAAAAAGGGGAAGGCTACCTTATCAGTAAGTTTAGAAATATTTCATTATTTTTTTTGGAGAATAATGATTGCTTCATTCATTTTAATTAATTGAGACTTCAAGCTTTCTATTTGCTGTTGTTGTTCCTGTATGGCTTTAATGGCAATTACACTAAAACCTGTATAGTTTATTGTATGATAAACGGTATTGTCTGTTGTATCACCAGTAGGATGTTTAAAATCAGAGACCAATTCAGGAAATATGGGCATTATTTCTTGTGCCAAAAACCCAGTTGAAATTTTATGTGTTGGATTGTTATTAATGTATTGGTACTTGCTTGGTTTAAGAGCCATTACTTTATCTAACACGTTTTCCATTTTAACTACATTTGTTTTAAGTCGTTGGTCACTTATCTGGTTATATGATCCATCTTGGCCAATTTCTAAAACATATAATCCGCCAACGTAGAAATTTAATGTTCCATTTGAAGCAATATCCCAGCCATTCGAATTGTAATTATTTCTGAGCCTTAACCCCCTGTTTGTTGCTGTTTGTTTAATATCAAGCGGTGCAAAAGCAGTTGTACCAGTTGGCAAATTAATACCCACATATCCGCCATTTGGATTCAAGTGCATATCACCATAAGAGGCACCTGAAACACTTGTAGATTGGTAACTATTCAGGCCGACATTACAAAAGGGCGTCCTTGAATGGCATCTGCGAGTGCTTGCATGATGGGGATTCCTTGTTTTTTTGCAGTAGCTATATAG
>JAYUOV010000027.1:0-20406 GCA_043760535.1 Chitinophagaceae bacterium | reverse complement strand
ATTTATGGGAACAATGGCTAAAGAACTCTGGCGGTACCACTATTCAAAAGCCAATTATAAATTCATCTTCGGATAAGGTGAAATCACTAATTCAAAATAATTTATAAAATGAAACTGCTACTGTTTATTTCACTATTAACGATTGGTTGCTATTCAAAAAACGACACTACCAATAAATCAGAATTGAGTGGCAAGGTGATAAAAATTGTTGATGGGGACACTTATGATATTCTATTTGATAATCAAACGACCAAAAGGATAAGAATGGAAGGTATTGATGCGCCTGAAAGAGGAATGGCATTTTACAAAGTTTCTAAAGATTACTTAGGCGAACTCTGTTTTGGCCAAACAGTTCTGATAAATAAAACGAATACAGACAGATATGGAAGAGTAGTGGCAAAAACCTATTTGCCTAATGGAAAGGAATTGGGCTTACTAATGATTGAAGCAGGCTACGCATGGCATTTTAAAAAATATTCTTCAGATGCACAATTAGCCAATGCTGAAACCGAAGCAAGAAATAATAGGATGGGCCTTTGGATTGACGATACACCGATTGCACCATGGAACTACAGAAGGAAATAAAAGCTAAATGAACTTACTTGTTCTTTTATATCCCTACCCAACCTCACACCTCCTCCACCTCCCCTATCAAACCATACAACAAATAACCCTTTACATTTTTAAACTGCATCTGCTGCATCAGGGCCACATATTCCTGCACCTGCCTGTTTAGTTTTTCATCTTTGCCTTCGGTAAACTTAAAATCGATTACGATGGTTGCTTCGTCGTTCAGCAGTACAAGGTCGGGGCGTCGCAGTTCACGGGTGGTGGTTACAATGTCTCTTTCGCTGATGCGGTGCATGGTATTTTTTTGCCAATTGAGCAGCAGCTCGTTTTCCAACACCTTTTCAAGAATGCCTTGCATCTCATTTTTCAGGGCTTCGTTTATCATGCCCTTTATTTGCATCTGGTTTAAAATAATGGGCAGTTCGCCGGGCTGTTGCAGCAGCGAAAGAGCATGGTGCATCAATGTGCCTTTTGTCCTCGGTAGCGAAACGGAAGCTTCGTTGGGCAACATAGTGGCGGGGCGAATACTGAGCTGTTGCCGCCAATCGGCATACACCATTTTGTTGAGTGCAATGCCCTGCGATGCAGTACTTACCTGTGTTATTGGCGAAGGTGCTGCACCAAACAGCAACAGGTTTTCATTAAAAGCTTCAAATACTTTTGGTATGGATGCATTGCCTGTTACCTGTGGCTGATGCAATACATTGTAGAGTAAATCGCCAATGGTTTTTATTTTATAGTCGCCTGTTTTATCTTCTTTTGGTTTGGGGGCAAAGGCGGTGATTTGTTGCTTTGCCCTTGTGGTGGCCACGTAAAGCATATTTAGCGAATCCATCTGGCTCAACAGTTGCTCTTCAAAATATTCGTAGGCGAAATCGCTTTGGCCCAACTCTTTTTTATACTTCACTGGCACCACTGGTATTTCGCTAAAAGCTGTGTTTTCGGTTTTTACCCAAAGCCAGTTGTTCTTTTTGGCATCTGGTTCCAGGGCCCAGTTGCAGAAGGGTAACAGCAATACTTCAAATGCAAGGCCTTTACTTTTATGTATGGTCATCACTTCTACTGCATTGGCTCCGCTACTGCCGGGCAGCGATATCTTTTTACCATCACTATTCCAATAGTTAATAAATGCCAGCAGGCCATCTTCGCCAAAGCGGTTCCACTCTAGCACCACATCCTGAAAAGCCAACAGGTAGGCATGGTCGGTAGGCTGTTGTTGCAGGGCAAAAAGGTCTATTATTTTATTTACCAAATCCAATACTGGTAGGCTTTGCAGGCCAGCCCTATTATTGATAAACATAGGTGGCAGAAGCGCCTCGCCGAGCCCGTTTTTAATATATTGCTGGTGCTGTGCTATACCGCTTCCGGTTCGGGTTGCAATGGTTTTTATCAGGAAGGCTTTGCTTAAGGTATCGCTTTCATTTACCAGCCATCGTATGGCGGCAATAATCATTTGTACAGCTTCGTTTGCACCAATAAACAATGCCTCGGCACTAATCATATTGTACTGCAAAGCATCGGGTTTTTGCTGATGCAGCATTAGTGTTTGTATCACCTGCCGGGCCTCATAGTTGCCTCTTGTAAGTATGGTGATGTCTTTGGGTTGATAGCCCTGTTCCTTTATCAGCGATTCAATTGTAAACGGCAATTTTTCCAGCACCTGATCGGTAAAAGAGATTTTGTTTCCATCGTCATCTTCTGCCTCTTCTAAAAATTCTATGCTTACCAAACCCTCGTTGGCAGCGGCTTGCGGCGTATATTGAAAACTATCAGAATATGCATTTTCTATAATGTGGAAATAGCCATTGTCTTCCAGCCGCTGCTGTATAGCTGCCGGTGCGGCTTCCATATCGGTGTTAAATTTGGTTTGCAAACGAATCGGAATAGTAGCAAACAAATAGTTGTTGAAAGCAATGATGGGTTTGGCGCTGCGGTAATTTTCCTGCAGCGTATTTTCTTTGGGGCGAAAGCTTTGCAACTGCTTTTTTACTTCGCTCAGCAGTAGCCGCCAGTCGCCGCTACGCCAGCGGTAAATGGCTTGCTTTACATCGCCCACTATCAGGTTATACTGTCCTTGGCTCAATGAGTTTTCCAGCAGTGGTTTAAAATTATCCCATTGAAAAACAGATGTGTCCTGAAACTCATCTATTAAAAAATGCTGGTAGCGGTTGCCCGTTTTTTCAAATATAAAAGCCGCATCATTTTCCTTGCTTAGCTGGCGAAGCAGCAGGTGTGTATCGCTAATAAGCAGGGCATTGTTTTCGCTACGGTAATTGGCCAGTTCGTTGCTGAAAACCTGCATCAGTTGCAGGGTGTACAGATTTTGCTTAATAGCGGATGCTGTAAAAAAGCTTTCTATATTTTGAGCATAATACTCTGTTAGCTGCCTCATTAAGCCTTGCAGCTGATTACTGATAGCTTCTATACGACTTCTCGTATCGGCTGTTGCTTTTTTAGGAACGGCCACATCGGGGTTTTCCAGAAAAGCGTTTACTCTTGTTCCGGCTGCGCCGAAATTTTTATTGGCTGCTTTGTAAAAATGATTGATAAAGCCAGCCTTGCCATAATAAAAATCGGCTACACCAAGGCCATTGCTTTCCACAAGTGTAACACCTGCTTTACCCAGTTTTATCTGCTCGTTTTCAAATTGTTTTATGGCAGTAAATACATGCTGTTTCAGGCTTGTAAATGCAGCTACTTTTTCATCCGCTGTCATGGTGTTCATGGCCACATCAAACTGCTGAAAGCGTTCTTTAAAAAGTTCGCCAGCCAGTTCCATCATATCTGCTTTGAAATCCCAGCTTTTACCTTCGCCTAGTCTTGCACTTGCCATCTCTACCACCCAGTTGCGGAGAGGTTCGTTGTTGTGTAATAAATTATACAGCCTTACGGTTAAATCTTCTTTTACTGCCGCTGCATTCATTTGTAATGTAAAACCGGCATCGAGGCCTATTTCGTAGGCAAATGACCGAACAATTTTTTGTACAAAACTATCAATGGTGCTGATGGAGAAGCGGCTATAATCGTGTAGTATAGATGAGTAAGTTGCAATAGCCTGCTGCTGCAAATGCTTTGCAGACAGGCCTTCTATGGCCTCTAGTAGTTTTTGGCCATACATGGTTTGCTCACCTGTAGCCAGTTTTTTTAGCTCACCCAGTATGCGGTGCTTCATTTCTTCTGTGGCCTTGTTGGTAAAAGTTACCGCCAGTATTTCACGATATTTTGTTGGGCTTTGCAGCAATAGTTTTAAGTACTCGATGGTAAGCAAAAAGGTTTTGCCACTGCCTGCAGATGCTCTGTAAATGTCTAGTTTTTGAGTAAGAATGGAATCAATATTCATGCTTGTGAAAGTACATGAAATAGCAGAACTGTAAAGTATGAATTGGGGTGTATTACTTTTATAACTGCCCAAAATTAGCTGGCTTTACTGTAACCTTAGATGTATTAAAAAAAATGAGTGCAACTTAAAAAAGCAGTAGTTAGATTTATATGCACCAGGGATGGAAGCAAGTACCCCGTAAAGCCGCCGCGTAAAATATCTATAGCGAAGCTAACCTGCAACTTCGGCGGCTGCGGAGTACTGCGTACAGCCCGCCCGGGTGCCCAAAAAAAAAATCCCCTAAAAGCAGTAAGCCTAAGGGGATTTAAAAAAGATTTTTTGTAAAATTTAGAAAGCGTAAATAGCAGCAAAAATTAAACTAGCAGCAGATTTTTTACCTCCTCCGTTTTTATCTAAAAAGTTCATCTTGTTACTGTTATCGAACCTAAGTTCTGGGATGAAAATAAATCCATCTACTTTAAAGTTTGCTGATAATGTTGTTGCAAATACGTTTCCACCGCTTGGTAATTTTACACGGTCTTTATCGCTAAAGTATTCTCCTCGTAATGTAAGGCCAAACTTAGGCGTAGGGTCGAAATTGAGGTATAATGCAGAACCCAACCAATTTCTACTTTTAGCATATCTATTGTTATTAATATATGATTTAGAGGTATTTACTGTACCATTAAAACCAATACCAAACTGGCTGCTTAATTTTGAAGTAAGTACTAAATCGAACTGGTTTATTTTGGTTGTATCGGTTCCTTTACCACCAACGTAATTAAGGTAAGCCTTAAAATTATCACTTGCTGCAAAGCTATATTGTGCTATTACAAACTTTTTATTGATTACACCATTCGGTACCACCCTCATATCGGTTGGGTTACTTACCCCTACCATTAATCCGCTTTTACCAAAAGTAAAATCAGCTTTTAAACCGGTGTGTGTAAAGGGCCCGTTTGTAAACATATAACTCATAGAATAGTTGCGGTTCAGTTGCGGATCTACCAATTCGTAACCTAAGTGTGTAGCCCAGCTACCTGCTGTAAATTTTACATTAGCAGAAGGCATGTAGCTGATGTACAATTGCTTTACTGCAGAAAGAATTCCCTGATCATTGTAAGCAAAATCCGAAGCTCTTTTACCAAAGCCCAAATCGGCCACCATATCTACTTTGGAAGTTTTATGCTCAAACTTTACCGATGCCATACCCACTGCAAACTGGTTATTGGCTGGTGTAAAACTGGTAAGGCTATTGGCCGCCATTTTTGCAAAATCGGTACGGTGATACACATCGGCAGAGCCTGTAATGGTTAAAGATGGGGCGGGTGTAGATACGGTTTGTGCATTGGCACTATAAATCATAAACACGCCTGCTACTTGCATAAAAAATTTTCTTATCATTGTTTTGGTTTTAAGTTTTAAATAAGTACAACAGCTATCATGTAGTCTAGACAATTACGAATGATAACGGTTGTACCCTTTTTTTTTTGAACAGTTATTTTGATATTAATGTGCTGTAATTACTGATAGGTATTTGGTGTTTCTGTAACCTGCCCCCCATTTTTTACCAGCAAGGTTCCTTGTACATAATTTTCGTTGTGTTGCGATGCATCTAAACCTTCTGCTTCTTCTTCTTGGGTTACACGCATTGGCAGAATCATATTGATTACTTTAAATATAATAAAAGAAACAACAAAACTGTAGATTACAGATATGGCCATGCCTTTTAATTGTATAAAGAACTGGCTACCTCCGTATAGTAATCCATCTATAACTATTTTGTTACCTGCTGCATCTGTATAGTTAGTAACTGCTGGGTTAATATCATGATATGTAAAGACTCCGGTAAGCAACATACCCACTATGCCACCTAAACCATGGCAAGCAAACACATCCAAAGGGTCATCTAACTTAGTTTTGTGTTTTAAATATTCTGCAACGATGTTAGAAATGATTGCTGCAATAGCCCCAATAAAAATTGCCTGAGGAACACCTACAAAACCAGCTCCAGGTGTTATAGCAACCAAGCCCACAACAGCACCTATACAAAAAGCTAGTACGGATGGTTTTTTACCACGAATTACATCTAAAAACATCCAAGACAACCCAGCAGCAGCTGCTGCGGTGTTGGTAGTAGCAAATGCATATACACCCAACGAGCCTGCACCTACTGCACTACCAGCATTAAAGCCAAACCAGCCAAACCACAGTAAACCAGTACCTATTAATACATAAGGAATATTAGCAGGGCCATTTGTAACAATATTTTTACGCGGCTTTAAAACCAATGCACCAGCCAAAGCAGCCATACCTGCAGAAATATGAACAACTGTACCGCCTGCAAAATCTAACACACCCATTTTGAAAAGAAATCCATCGGGGTGCCATGCCATGTGGGCAAGTGGTGCATATACCAAAACACCAAACAAGGCTATAAACAAAGTGTAAGAACTAAAGCGGATACGTTCTGCTACGGCTCCTACCACAAGACCCGGGGTGATAATGGCGAACATTAATTGAAAGAATGCGAATAAAGGCAATGGAATAGATGCAGCAAGACTCCATGGCTCACCACTCATAACGCCTTTAAACATAAAAAACGTGGTTGGGTCGCCAATAAAACCTCCGATAGATTTACCAAAACAAAGGCTAAACTGAACAACAATCCATAACACAGAAATAATACCTGCAGAAACGGTGCTTTTAATCATGGTAGAAAGCACGTTTTTGCGACCCACCATACCACCATAAAAGAATGCAAGTGCCGGAGTCATCAGAAAAACGAAAGCGCAGGATACCAACATCCAGGCAATATCCCCGCTATTATAAACATACTTTGGGGTAACGCCATCTGCTCCTAAAACTTTAGAAGGATCGAAAGAGGCTTCTGGTTTAATAAAAATTGCGATAACAGCAACTGCAAGTAACACCAGGAATGGAGCGACTTGTTTTACACCAATTTTGGACATAAGCTGGTTTTTTTTGGTTAAAAAATGAAGAGAAAAAAATAAAGAGCTTGGTAGGTGATAAAGTGGGTTGGGCAATTAGAGGCCTAAAAAGCTTCTAATTCAAAAATATTGGTTTAAAAAAAACGTGATTAAACTTGAATATTTTTAGCTAAAAGTTTATTTTATTTTACTAAAAATTAATTTTACTGATTTATTATGCTGCAAAATATAAAAAGTAACCCAAACTGTAAGAAATTGTATAGATATTATTTTTTACTATTTATAATTTTCATGCCACTTTGCTTGTTTTTGCCGGTATTAAAAAAATTAAAGAAAAAGTAGGAAATTAGCCGCAAACTAATAGGTGCAGGCTACGACTAAATAAGCGTGGCTTAAACTAATTAATGTAATTTTTTGCAGGCAATAGTACTGCTTGCAAAAATGTTTAAATCCGTATTTAATGGCCTTTACCGAAGCGTAAAAATTATGAGGTATGAAGATCCACCAGCAACATGCTATCCCTACTTTCTAATAAAGAGAAGCCCATCAGAAATTCATCTACTTTTCTGGCACATTCACGGCCTTCGCTAATAGCCCAAACTACCAAACTTTGGCCACGCCGCATGTCGCCTGCGGCAAATACTTTAGGTATAGATGTTTGGTACTTTTTCTCTGTAGCTTTTACATTTCCACGTTCGTCTTTTTCAATACTTAGGTCGTTAACCATGCCGCCGTGTTGTGGATGCAAAAAACCCATGGCCAGAAAAACCCTTTCGCAGGGAATTTCCCTTTCGCTGCCAGGCACTTCGGTAAAAGAAGCGGGGCGGCCATCAACACCACTTGTCCATTGCAGATCCACTATTTGTAAGCCTTTCAGGTTACCATTTTCATCGCCAATAAATGCTTTGGTATTTACAGCCCAATGCCTTTCTACACCTTCTTCGTGGCTTGTGGTGGTTTTTAATACCATAGGGTAAGTAGGCCATGGCATATAATCGGTTCGGGTTTCAGGTGGTTTGGGCATCAGTTCAAATTGGGTAATACTTGAGGCTCCATGGCGGTTGCTGGTTCCTACACAGTCGCTGCCGGTATCGCCGCCGCCTATTACTACTACATTTTTCGCCGTAGCCAAAATGTCTTCGCCTTTGAAATGGCTGCCGCTCACTCTTTTATTATTCTGGCCCAAAAAATCCATCGCAAAATGAACACCATTTAATTCTCGACCAGGTATATTAAGGTCTCTAGGCATGGTAGAACCGCCAGCCAGTACAATGCTATCGTATTGTCGAAGAAGGTCGTTTACGCTTACATCTACACCTATATTAGTATTACATTTAAAAATAATGCCTTCTTCTTTTAGCAAATCCACCCTTCTTTCCACCACCCATTTTTCTAGTTTAAAATCGGGTATACCGTAGCGAAGCAGACCGCCTGCAAACTCGTCTCTTTCGAAAACGGTAACAGTGTGGCCTGCATAATTTAACTGAGCCGCAGCCGCCAAGCCAGCAGGGCCGCTACCAACCACAGCCACTTTTTTACCAGTACGTGTGGTGGGTGCTTTTGCTTTTACAAAACCTTTTTCGAAAGCGATTTCTATAATGTGCTTTTCTATTTCTTCGATAGTAACCGGTGGCTGATTAATGCCCAATACACAAGCACCTTCACAGGGAGCCGGGCAAATACGGCCTGTAAACTCCGGGAAATTATTAGTGGAAGTAAGAATTTCGTAAGCTTCCAGCCAGTTATTGTTGTACACCGCATCGTTAAATTCCGGTATTATATTGCCCAAAGGGCAGCCGCTATGGCAAAAGGGCACACCGCAGTTCATACAGCGGGCCGATTGATGGTTCAAATCTTCTTTACTATATGGATTGATGTATTCTTTATAATCGTTTACTCGTTCCTGTACAGCCCTTTTGGTGGGTGCAGTTCTTGTAAATTCTAAAAATCCTGTTGGTTTTCCCATGATTGCTTTCCGGTTTATTATTTCTGTTAAAAAGTGTGGTTAGTCCTTTTTATTTGGGTGCCATCGTTGTATTATGGTAAAAGAATTTCGCCACAATGTTGGCTAAAATACAAAGAAATGGAAGAATTTGGGAGATATTTTTAAGAAAAGAATATAAATACTAGTAGAACATTAATATATACACCATTGGTTTGAATTTTTTCTACAAATCACCAGATTGAAAAATACATAATTGATGTACGCGGCAAATGTGGAAATTACAGCAATATCAGGGGTTTAATATCAACCCTTACATCAATCTATTCAAAGGTAAAAAAGAGTGAACAAAAGAGAAGGTTTAGGCGATATAAAGATGGATTTAATTATTGGTGGAGATCATCAGGGAGGACTTTTGGTTACACTCAACAGTGTTACTCTAAAGATAACTATCAATAAAATAGACTCTAAAGTTTCCAAAAAACCTCCGCACTTATTCTTAAATGAATGAAATATTATACTAATATTAAATTCAGCACAAATTAGCAAATGAGGTACATGTATCTAAATAAAAAGATGCAATTAGGAATTGGAAATAGCTTTTTTTAGGGTACTCATACTTTTTAATAAGAATGCTCTAGTATAAACGCTATAAAGCTACAAATCCACCAAATAACCTATTTCTAATAATCGGCTTTTAAATGCAGTTTTATTCTTATTATCAATCAATACATAAAACTGTTCGGCTTTTATAACCATCGATTTTAGAATGGTATCTTGTGCTATTGTACGCAGCAGGCTTTTATCTTGCTGGTTTAGTTTAAAAACAAGTAAATTATTTAGCTGGGTAATAGCCTTTGCTTTGGCCACCATTTGTTCTAACTCACAATCCCAAAAAGGTGGCAACTTCGTATTTAGCGATTTACGAAACAGCGTTATTTTATTTTCTACTTGTTTGGCATTTTTGCAATCTTTTAAAAACAAAGCAGGCCTGAAAGCAAACCTGTTGGCGCTAATTTTCTCTACATAATTACCCAATAAAGTAGCCATTAAATTTAGGTTGCCCTCGGCCCTTATTATCAGGTTTTCTTCATCAAAAACCAGTTTTGCCCCGTTTTCAATAGCTGGAGGTTCGTAGGTACTACCTTTGCCCAACACAAAGCTGCCCAAAGGAGTCAACTTAAATGCTTGTAAACCATCATATTCACTAAAAAAGGTTTTCCCTAATTCTGTTGTATCTGGGCTTGTATAGGCTATCTCTAACAAGCCATAGGTTGCAAGTAAGAAAAAACAACCTTTTAAAAAAGCAAACTGTAGCATGGGTATCCTGTTGCGATTGTCTATTTCTTCCCTGCCATCGGGTCCATCATAATAAAGCCTGCTGAGATGGTATCCATGCAAAGGTTGAGGTTCTAAAAAATGCATGTTGCAATACTTTTCAATGCTGTTCCAGCTAACCCATCCACTTATTGGTGTCTCATTAACAATGTCCCAAAAAATAGGTGCGGCCAATGCCGAAAAATCATAGTTATTAAAATATGCCATACCCTTTACTTGGTTAATAATAAAATTAGCAATGGCGGTAGGGTATTTACTTTTAGTAAAATGCGATGTAAAAATATTTTTTATGGTAGTAGGCGTATCATCCGATATATCTTTTGGTTTAAGTCCGTGCAGCATACCAAATAAAAGCATGGTACGTACAGGGTGTAAAGGGGTTTCATTTTCATCATAAAACTCCTTTATAGCTAGTGTGCGTTGTATTTTTCGTAAGCTGGCCATATTGGGTCTGCCTTTTTCAGAATATTTTATGTTATCCTGTAAATAATAGGAGGCAAGTGGGGCAAACTCTTGAAAAATGGCCGCTTCGGCATTAAAAATAGTTGTATTGGCTTTGAATTCTATAGTAGGTAGAGCCTTTAAAATATAACCTTCTGGTTGTGGATAATAGGTAGTTATTATTTTTCGCAAAATGGTAGGTATAGAAAAGCTAATAGGCCTTAATCTATAGGCTTCCTCCCATTCTTTACCCCAGGTATATGCGTAACTGTATTGGTTATGGATTTCAAAAAAATAGAGTTCTGGAAGATACTCGTAGCCGTCTCCGTAACTGACAACCTTTATCAGACGCCCATCTACAATTTTTTCAACTTCATCTCTGTGTATATTCCTCTGCCATAGTAATTTTTCGATGAGAACGCCAAACCAATTGGGCATAGATTCTAAAAAATACTGATAAGTTTCCTTATTATAAAATACCGCAAAACACAAAATAGCCAAATCATTTTTATTGGGTGTCTTTTTACTTATTGCAATGTTATAAGCTAAACTAAGGAGTGGAATTTGTAAAATTTCTTCATTTGCGTGCCTCGAAATAAAAAAACGTTTCATAACGGGCATAAAATTCTTTTGCAAAGAATCTTTACTATAATTTTCGCAAATGGTCTGTATATCTGTAACGGTTAGCATTTGTTGTAAAATTCAAAAAAATAATAGGTATTAAAAACCGGTTTTTAGAAAAAAATGTCAAACAAAAATGGAAATCTAATATTAGGTTTCAACGAATTTTTTGGCATTATTTACTCAAAATAAAATCAACATCATCTTGCGTAAATGATTTTAGCGAAGCACTATCTGCTGATATAATGGCATTAAACAACTCGCTTTTCTGTTCCTGCAATTGCAGCATTTTTTCTTCAATGGTGCCTTTGGTAATTATTTTATAACTAAACACTTTTTTATCCTGCCCTATGCGGTGTGCCCTGTCGATAGCTTGGTTTTCGGCGGCCTTGTTCCACCATGGGTCAAAAATAAACACCATATCAGCAGCAGTAAGGTTAAGGCCTGTACCGCCCGTTTTTAGCGTTAGTAAAAACACTTTGCAGGCAGCATCATTCTGAAATTTCTCTACTAATTTTTGCCGGTCTTTTGTGGTACCGGTCATGGTTACATACTCCACTTGCTGCTCGTTAAGTTTTTCGCCTATTAGTTCCAAAGCATCTAAATAGTTGGCAAACACCAACACTTTGTGTTTATTGGCCACAGCATCCATCAGTTGCTCTACCAGGAGTTCCAGCTTTGGCCCTTCTATTTTACCATTGGTTACAGCTTCTGGAATGCAGGCTATTTGCCGCAACTCGTTAAGAGCCTGAAACACAAAAAACTGTGATTGTTGAATGCCTTTCATCGCAATTTGCTGCTCAATATTGTCTTTATAGTATTTGCGCCGTTGCTCGTAATAGCTTGCCTGTTCCTCACTCATCTCCACGTAAAGGGTTTGTTCAATTTTATCGGGCAGTTCTTTGAGCACATCTTTTTTTAACCGCCTTAAAATGAATGGAAATATTTTTCGCCGTAGTTCATTGGTGGCTCCGGCGTCATTGTTTTTTTGTACGGGTAATAAATAATTGGTGTTAAAATTCTCTGCCGTGCCAAACATGGCAGGGTTTATAAACCGAAACAAGGAATACAGTTCACCCAAATTATTTTCTATAGGTGTGCCGCTCAAAGCTAGCCTGTGCCTGCATTGCAGCAGCATTACCGCCCTGCTTGCCTGTGTATTGGCATTCTTAATATTTTGACTTTCGTCTAATACCACATAGCAAAATTCTTGCTCTTTTAGCTGCTCTATGCCTATACGCATCATGGCATAAGTGGTGAGTATAATATTGCATGTCATTGCTTTTGGCACATCCCTATTACTACCATAAAAAGTATAATAGGTAAGGTTGGGGGCAAATTTTTGCAGCTCATTTTGCCAGTTAAAAATAAGGCTCTTAGGCATTACAATTAGAGAGGGTATTTTTTCTTTCTGATACACATGCTGCAGCAGCGTAATGGTTTGCAGCGTTTTTCCCAGCCCCATATCATCGGCAAGGCAACCGCCCAATTTTTTATCGTATAAATATTTTAACCATTTGTACCCTTGCTCCTGGTAAGGTCTTAGGGTGGCATTTACTTTAGGTAGTTTTAGCTTTTCGTCTTTTAACTTATTAAAGCCCTCAAAAATGTCACGGGCAAAGGCAAAGGTTTGGTTGGCAATGGTTTCATCTATTAAATCTTCCACAAGCGGCAGGTCGAAAAACGAAATCTGAACCTTATTATTTTTCTTTCGGAACAGTCGCTGCAACTTTTGCATATACACATCGTTCACCAAAGCATGACTGCCATTACTAAGTACGATGTATTTGTTTTTTTGGTATTGGTTAATGGCATCAAACAGATTAATATTTTCATTGCCAAAGCTTAACGAAGCATCCCCTTCCAAAAAATCGATGCCTGATTTTAGGTTTACATTCAGCTTGGGGGGTATCGTATTTATTTTATAATGCCTTAATTTTTCAGCCCCTACAATTACAAAACTTGTCATTAGTTGTGGTAGGTCGTTGTAAATAAATGCAGCGGCCACTTCTTCTGGCATGATAAATAAATCGTTTTCCAATAAAATATCTGCAGTTTTCTTTTTGCCCTCTTTTGGTATATGCTTTGTGGCCAGTTTTTTTACCCTGGCTATATTATCCTCCGTTATTTGTTGTTCAATTTTTTTTATATAAACGATTTTCTCCAACTCATTTACTTGTGCAAAACATTGCATATCATACTCATCTAAAAAATCCACCTCGGTTCCCGGTAGCGTTTGCCCTACCCGAACATAAAGCGAATTGTCAGCGTCTATCCTTTCAAAAGCTAGCAAAGGCACAGCAGCTACTTTATCATCGGTTACGGATAAGGTGTAATCTTCATAAATAAGTGCCACATTATTGATATAGGAATACAACAACGATAAATATTTTGGCAAATCAACCTTTGGAAAACGAGCATCAAATAGATTTGTTTTGGCAAAGCCGGGTCCTACATCTGCTACTTCATAAATAAGGTTATTACTAAAACACCAGGCATTTGTTTCGTTGAGCAATGCAAAATCCCCCATCATTTCGCCATTATGCTGCAATATGATTTTTGCTTCTAAAAACTTTTCTGCCGGTGGCACAATATAAGCGGCCAATTGAGCCACCCCTACTTCCAACCGAAGTGGCTCCTGTTTGTAATTCACTAATTTTTTGCTATGCACAAGCGGGGGCAGCAGGTAGGGGTGTTCGTGGAGGTAAATCTTGCTGTCGGGGTTTTCCCAGTCTATGGTAAAGTCCGATTTGCTTGTAATTTGTTCAATGCTTTTAAGTACCGTTCTTACTTCGCCGGTGTATTGCAAGTAACTATGGGTAGCCACTTTTCCCTTGTCATCTTTTACTTCTATGTATGCGCCATTTTCATCAGTATATAAAAAGAAGAAAATATTTGGGGCTGCCCCATGTGAAGCTGTAGCCTTTACACTTTTTTGTTTTCGCAGTTGTTCAAATACATTCATGGCACAGGTACTGTTTTTTGTAAAATAACAGTATAATAATTACGAAAAATGAATGAAGTGCCAAAGTTGCAAACAATAATGTGGATTGTGGATAAACTGGCCGATGGAAGCATTCCTTTTTGCATTCCGTCCTGCCCAGGTTTTCACAACGGCGGCTTCAAAGTAGCAACCAGGTACTGTGAAACCCACGCAATGCAGCGGGGCTAGCCCAACGTGTAGGGCATTTTCGCTTTAGGCTACCCATACTTCCGATTCGCTGTAACTACATATTCAAAGAATGCATCTGGATGTAACAAAATAAGCAGCAAATGAGGTAGCGGAGTTTTATCATTCACTCAATTTTTCTAAACGAACCGATAAAAGAATAGACAATATTCAATAATGGATTGTTATTGTTAGAGATTCCTTTATAGAGATAATGAACAAGTATTCAGTTAAAAGGGTTAATCTAGCTAAAACGCCCTTTGTAGAAAAAGACAAATTTGTATTGATACGAGATTGTATTTTTTACTTTTTGTCCATTGCCATGGTTTGTGTAGCATGAATCATGACAGTAGGAAGTTAATAATGGATTTCCAGTTTATTATGGTGTATAGTTAAATAAGCTCACTTAGTTATTTAAAAACATAGCCTACCATAACACCACCATGAAATGAATTTATACCACTGCCATCGGATTTAGATGATGATTTTGATGAGTTGTAATTATCAATATAGACCTTAAAGGTTTTAAAACCGTTTGTTAGCCTGTTTACATATTCAGGGTCTTTCTCAGCTTTTTCGTAAAATGATTTAAAACTCGCCGTCGAATTAAATTGAAGTACTCCATTTGGGAAACTTGCATCCATTCTAACTAATGGGTTTTCAATCGCAGCTTGACTTTCCGCTGTTACAAGTTCATTCTTTTTACATGAGGTAAAAAAACGAAGGCTACTACGGTAATAATTGCTATTTCTTTTTTAAATAAATTCATTATGATTTTGCTAAATTGTTAAAGAATATGAACGTTGTGTTATGGGTGGTCAGCCCTTTGTGACCCTGAAGTGTGCGATTTAATATTGCCAACAAGTGTGTGCTATTACACATCCATATCATACTCCACATGTAAGATTCTATTGTTTAACTAATACAGTGGTAGTATTGGCTGTTAGTGTAGTGGTGTCGTTATAGCCATTGCGGCTTGTTACTCAATAATAATTCGTTGTTGAAATAATTTTAATTGTGTCACCTGTAATACGAATTGCACAAAAGGCAGGCGACTCATTTGCCACTTTGGAAAGTGGGGTAGTTATTATCAGCCCATCTTTTAAATAGATGGAGTCTTGTGCCAACTTTACAAAGGACGATTTTAAGTTTTCAGGATATAATTTTGATGTGAAAGAATTATGTGTATCGTTACCCAATATGCCATTTTGAAATTCATAATCGTGGCTTTTGACCAATGTATTGTATTGGATATTTGAACCAATAAATGCGTCGTCTGTATATTCAAACTGGCCTTTTGGCAATGAAGTAGTAAACGAGTAGTCGTGATGAAATTGATTATAAAAAAGGGGATTTTTATTAGTTATTACTGTTTGCTGATTGCCTTCTAAAGAAATAAATTTCCACACATTTTTTTTGGGTATTACATCTTTTTCGTTACAAGCGAATAGTAAAACAGCAAATGTTATTATTTTAAAAAAGGAATAGTGTTTCATTTTAAATTGATTAAAATCACCCTGACTTTTTTTACCAGAAAGTCAGGGTGACTACTTTTTATCTATACGCCTTTACCGCCATTACATAATATTGATCCTCTACAAATATTAAACCCAATGCATCGTCTTTAGCTATGCCGCCATAACCAAATACTGCAGAGCTATGGGCACAGCGGTGTGGGCTCAGATATTTCATTACAATATTGCCTGTGGTTAAATCTATACCATAAAAATAGCCGCCGCCATATAGGTACATAATTCCATTCAGTTCAACAGCTTCGCTTGGGCTGGCCATATCAAAATTTTGCATGCCGCCTCTGGCATCTTTTCTGTTGTATATATATCCACCGGTGGCTTTATCCACACATATAAAACGCCCATCAAGGGTTACTACAGCTAACCTATCTTGGTAGCTTATCATGGTGCTGCCAGCCGGCAGGCGGCCGCCACACCAGGCTTTCCAAATTACAACACCTGTATTGGCATCTATACAAAAAATAGTACCAAGGCCTTGTACATAGCATTTGTTTCCTTCTATAATGGGTGGGTCGGCACTACCTTCATTATCCAAACTGTCTATCGTCCATTCCATCCTTTTTTTGGTGAGGTTATATGCATGTAGTACACATCTTGTAGCATTGTTTGCTGGTAATATTGCCCTAAACTTAAAAAGAATAACAGAATCCTGATTATTATTTACATGAAATGCAGATGGTTCAGCAAAACCAAAATAGCCAAAATGTTCAGAACGTTTAAATGGGAAAACTGTGTCGTAGATTCTTGAGGTAAGGTTTAGCCGTATCATATATGTAATTGAATCAAAAAACTGGTTTTCTCCCCCTGAATTAAAATATAGTGAGTTACCAATTAGAGAAGATCGATGACCAAGATTTGATTTGCCTGAAGGATTAGAAATCCAAATTAAATTTCCAGCATTATCGTATTTACTAGTATTCCAACTGCTGGAGTAATATAAATTTTGATCTTTTACATATACAGAGTATGCGTCTGAAGGCCATAAAGTGCCAGTAACTCCTATATTTTGCCATAGCCTTGAGCCATTCTTTATATCTAGACATTTGATTTCACCGACAGTTTCTCCATTAAAAAAACTTATACCATATCCAGTATTTATTATTACTTCAGCTATACCCCTGGAACTATCATTGCTTGTTGGTACCTGCCAAAGTGGGTTAAGATTCTTTGCCGTATCTGCACATTCAGAAATGATTACTGGAGGCTTGTAAATTGGTGGCACAATAGTTTTTGTACAACCATAAAAAAGCACAAACAACCCAATATAAAAACTCATATTTTTCATGTTTATCTAATTTCAAAAAATGCATGTATTTGCCCCCTATAAAGCTTATTCAGCTTATCTTTCATATTCGGGTCAATCCTCATTTGCATGTGTTGGCTGCCGGGCATTTCGGCATCGGGGTTGGGTATGGCACCCGGCATGGCTAATGCACTGCTTTTGGTTACTACGCCATCGTTGTCTTCGTCGTTGGGTGTTACAGTTATATCCTGTATATCATAGCAAAAAACACCAAAATAGCCGTTTGGGCCAATGGCCGTGTTGCAATCCATACCATCAAAAGTGTAATATCTAATGGGGTCGAATCCGTTATTTTCTTCACATTCGCACCTAATGCTATTTACTGTAGTGGTAAATGTTCTGGCTCCTATAATACTAAGCCATTGGCTATTGCTATTATCCAGCCATGTATATGCTTTGCGGTAGGCTTCGGCTTCTCTTCTTAATTTGTCTCTAACATTAGCTATTTGTGTATTTTCTATTTGGCACAAAATCCCTGCCGGTGGAAACAACCATAACCAGGTACAATTGTTCAATTCCAACTGATTGGCTTTATATTCACTTTCTATATAGTCATTTTCTAGCTTATTTCTAAGTTCGGCAGTTTTAGCTAATGTAATATTCTCTTCTGCATCTATAGCAGTAAAAGCAGGTAGGGCTTGCGAAGGTTTACTCATATAATGAAGTGTACGTGCAAATGCCTGGCTATTAATTTCCTTTCCGTAGAATCCTACCCTTACCATAGGTTGTAAAGGGGTAGTATTAAGTTGGTTTAAAGGGGCTGCACCTACCATATAATCATTCAGAATAGGGTCTTCCAGTACAGAACGTGTTCCCCCGCTTGATAAAAAAGGGCCTAAAATAGCCTGGCTTAAAAATGAAGTGGTTCTGGGTGGGGAAATCGAAAGATCTTTTGAAAAGAAAGAATTACACAAATCTGTTTTTAAATCCATTACTATATTATTAACTATTTTAGGTGCATTAAGCAGGTTGAGCAAAACGCCGTATTTAATATTCGACAATCCTTGTTCTATAATGCCACCACCCAAATCATTGCAACCCTGATTTAAAAATACATCTAAGCTGCCATTGCTACGGCTATTGGCTATATATGCACCTGCATGGGGTGTACCGAAAGTTACAAGGCCGCCAAAATGCTCCGCGTTATTTATACCCACTGTTAAAGGAGTAGAAATGTCCGCTGTAGTTCTACTTACCAAGCCCCCTTGGCTATGTGCTATAACATAAGAATTTTTGGCATTGGCACTACCGATACCACCTCTGGGAGTAAGAAAGTTAGCAATGTTTTGTCGTAATCTTCCACCTGCGTCGTACAAATTGTTAACCACTGTCCCTACAGACGGATCAGAGTAAGAAACATTATCAGTTACGGCATTTCTTGCTACAAAAGATGAGCCGGCACCTTGTTCGGTGGCTAATGCTACAGGAAACCATGCTGAAGGATTTGCACCAAAACCATGTACAAAATGTATAATCCTTTGTTGGGCTATACCAGCCTGAGTAATTAAAAGCAGGATAGCAATTTTTAATACGCTATTTTTCATAAATAATTTTTTAATCTATTTTAATAAATTTTGTTTGCAAGGTCTGTTTACCATTTGTTGCTTTAAGAATATATACAGCAGCCGGTAACTGTTCTATATTAATTTCAAACACCCTGTTTTCGATTAATCCTTTTCTGGTTATCAATACTCTGCCACTGGCATCTATTACCTGGTAATCCATTGTTTTTTCGCCATTGCTGTTGGCTAATACTACTTCACAGGTAATGGTAGTCTTAGCCGGGTTTGGTGCAACTTTTATATAATTTTGTGTTTTCAAGGTATAGGCTTCTATATCCTTATACCTTTCCCCCTCTAACGTAAAATTTAATGTATAGGTGTATGCACTTTTACGCACGGCCATGCCTGTGGGTAATGTATCGGCATAGTTTACATGGGTATAGTCGGGTACTATATATCCTGCATCTGCCTTTTTAAAAAAATGGTATCTGTATACTTTTCCCCTGCCTTCATCCTGTAATTGGCCATGATATAACTTTACCGGATTAAAAACGAAATAATTACCCTCTTTTGAAAAGCGATATTCATCGCCTTTCATTTTAATCATATATCCCTGCGTAGTAAAACGGGCTTGTTCGCTAATACCAATTTCATTGAAAACAGTACTTTTAAAAATGCCATTATGTTGCATATCCCTGGCCTTTTCTTTTAAAATGGCTGTAAATTCCGGTGTATGTTCGGTTACTGCCAATTCTTCCATGTTTTCACTTAGTGCTACGAGTTTATCATTAATAAAAACACGGTATTTTACAGGGTTCGGTAGTTTATCTGCCAGGCTTACTTCGTTTAGGTAGGTAATAACTTTAGCATATTGGCCGTTTTTCGTAAGTACCTCATCCACATGCTGCATTGTATGTATTGTTACAGCATAAGGCACATCTAAAAAATGTAGCTTTTTGGGGTCTTCCGTTTTAGGCAAAATGGTATAAACATCCTTCTTTTCGTCGTATCCAACCCGTTCAATGAATTGGCTTCCGGTATATTTACTAATTAAAAAATTGAGGGGCGTGGGCTTACTCTTGTAAGCATTAGGCTGGCCACTGGCGGTAAATTGGTAAAGCAAAAGACTGACTAAACCCAACTTTAATAGTTTGTTTTGCATAGTAGAAACGATTTTGGTTAAATGCAGTTAATAATAAGAGATAGTTAAAACGGATGCATCTTTTTAGCAGTGTGAAACTAAATAGAGTCTGTCTTTAAAGTCTAAGTATTTGATAATCATATATTTGCAATCTTTTTTGGCACAATTTTTGTAATGCTTTAGCTATGAAAATGAAAATTTTTGAATCGCTGCGTCTGAAGTTTGAAAAACCCGACTGGTCTAAGAACCCCGAGTTCGGGCTGATTGACACTATTTTGGAGCAAGATCCTTCTATCCTGCTTCTTGCCCAATCGGATGTGCTGAAGGGCTGCAAGTCTAGCGATTTTGGCCGCAAAGACATCCCCAGCGTGGAGCAGATAGTACGGGCCGCCATCTACAAAGAGCTTAAAGGGTACGATTACCGGGAGTTGGAGTATGCCCAAACGGATTCACGCATTTGTAGCCAGTTTGTAAAGCTCGATAATCGGCAACCTTTCTCCTTCCAGATGTTCCAAAAATACATCTCCAAAATAAGTGCAGACAGTTTGCAAAAGATGCTGATAGCACTCAACAAGAC
>JAYUOV010000026.1:0-6686 GCA_043760535.1 Chitinophagaceae bacterium | reverse complement strand
GTTGTTTCAGGTCACTCTTAAATCCATAAAAGATAGACCCATTGTAATTTTTGATAATCATGTTAGATTTTTCAAGAGACTTAAATGTAGCCTTCAGCAAACTTTCTTTTTTCAGAAGTTCGTTTTTGAAATAATAAAATTGGCAAACAGATACCGCTACCAAAAGAAAAGCAGTAATAATAATGGGAGGCTTGTAATTGGTAGCGGTTTTGGTTGATTGGTGCATCGTATTTTTTTCTCCAACGAAAGAAAAGTAATCTTAGTATTAATTTCCAGTCATTGTCCTTTGAAGTAAAGGACTTTTTTCTAAAGAGTTTTTAGAGTGATTGTGGATTTACCCAACGATAGTGGCGGTAATTACACATTCTTGTAATTGACTGTACAATTTCGGCTAACCAACCTTATATAGCCGCTACAAACTGGGTAGGCTTTAGGTGTGTTTGTGAAATCGTAAATGAGTAAGATTTGAATCTTGTTGGATAATGACTTGGACTGTTCATGTTACTATCAACCCCTCCTATATCCTACCAAGGTTTAATCTCTGTTGTGCCACCGAGGCATTCCAAAGACGGTTGATTTCGATATTAAGCAGTGCCAAAACCGTACAAAACATTGACCAAAATATTTTTTATATTAGAAAGATGGAAACAATCTTAAAAGATAAAACTTACACAACACAGGAATACTTTGAAATAGAGGAGGGTAGTGATGTGCGCCACGGATTTATTAACGGACAATTATTTGAAATGCCGGGAGCTACAAAAAAACACCACTTTACCATTCAGCGAATTGAAAGGTTTCTTGCAAATTTATTTGAAGTAAAAGGATATCTGGTATACCGTGAAACCATGAAGGTTAAAATAACTGGAGAACAGAAATATTACTACCCCGATATTTTTATAACCAAAGAAACTTCGATAGAAGATGAACCCTATGTGTGCCACCAACCCGAACTAATTGTAGAAGTAAGTTACAAAAGTGCCTTTCGTAGTGATGCGGTAGATAAACTTATTGCCTATCAAAAATTGGATACCCTTAAATATTATCTGATTGTGGACCCTGAAAATATTGAAGTATTGGTGTACACAAAAGACAATGAAGGCGGCTGGCTTAGCGAAGCATTCCATAACAAAACGGCCATTGTTTATTTAAAAAAATGGGAAGTGGTGTTACCGCTTGAGGCAGTTTATCCATAAGGAACTTCTATCGTTTAGTATATATAATCCCCTAAAGATAAAAGCCCAATAGTAGCAATCAGATGAATGGAGCGTCGTAACGCTACGGGATTAAAAACGTTGGCCAAATAGCTCCATCAGGGTACGGTTTTCGCTGGGTTAAAAAGTAAAAGCAACACAATCGAAACTGCAAGGCTTATGGAGTTCTGAAACGCTAACCCCCAATTCCCAATCCCTAAACCCCATAATACGTCCTATACCATCCTATAAAATTCTTGATGCCGGTTTGCACTTTGGTGCTGGGCTGGTAGCCGAGGTCGTTTACCAAATCATCTACATCTGCGTAGGTGGCAGGTACGTCGCCGGGCTGCAATGGCATCATTATCTTTTGGGCAGTTTTGCCCAATTGGTCTTCGATGGCATGTACAAAATCAAGCAGTTTTACCGGGTTATTGTTGCCAATATTATAAATCTTAAAGGGCCCCGTTGAAGTGGCCGGATCCGGGTGTTTTGGATCCCAGTTTGGGTTAGGCTCGGCCGGGTGATTGATAACCCTTGTAATACCCTCTACAATATCGGCCACGTAAGTAAAGTCCCGAACCATATCTCCGTTATTGAAAACCTTGATGGGTTCGCCTTTTAAGATGGCTTCTGTAAAAAGGAAAAGTGCCATATCGGGCCTGCCCCAAGGGCCATACACGGTAAAAAATCGAAGGCCGGTAGTGGCCAATCCGTACAAATGGCTGTATACATGGGCCATCATTTCGTTGCTTTTTTTGCTGGCGGCATAGAGGCTCATAGGGTGGTTTACCCCTTCGTGGGTGCTAAAGGGGTTCTGCTCGTTAAGGCCGTAAACACTGCTGCTGCTTGCATACACCAGGTGTTTTACCCCATTGTGGCGGCAGCCCTCTAGTATGTTTATGTAGCCAATAATATTGCTATCAATGTAAGCGTAAGGATTGGTAATGCTGTACCGCACCCCTGCCTGTGCAGCAAGGTTTACCACACAATCAAACTGCTCATCGGCAAAAAGCTGGTGCAGTTTTTCCCGGTCTTCCATTTGTAACTGAATAAAACGATAGCCGTTATGCTTGCTGCTTTGTACCAGTGTATTGTATGTAATCTGCTCTTTTTCTATACCGGCAAATTGAAGGCGGCTGTATTTTACATGTACATCGTAGTAATCGTTGATGCTGTCCAGGCCTATAACCTCATGGCCCAGCGATAACAGGTTATTTGCCAAATGAAACCCAATAAAACCTGCAGTACCGGTAACTAAAATTTTCATGCTTTTTTTTGATATATGGTGAGAGAAAGGGTGCTTGCTGGCCGTTGTTACATAATGCATTAACACTATTATTTACCCAACCTAAACGTGTGCAAATCTAATTGATTTTGGCCAAAGCCAATAGCCAGAGCCAATAGCAAAAAAGTGGTGGGGAATTTATTAACCTTTACTTTTAAAGCTAAAATTGCTTGCTTTGAAAGAACGTTATTATTCCCTCGATGTGTTTCGTGGTGCCACTGTGGCACTAATGATTTTGGTTAATAACCCCGGCAGCTGGGGCCATATTTATGCCCCGCTAGAACATGCACCTTGGCATGGCTGTACACCTACCGATCTGGTATTTCCGTTTTTCTTATTTGCCGTAGGCAATGCTATGGCTTTTGTAATACCAAGGTTTCAGGCGGCCAATAACGATGCGGCATTTTGGGGCAAGGTGCTAAAACGGTTTGCACTCATTTTCCTCATTGGCCTGTTTCTTAACTGGAGCCCGTTTATTAAATGGAGCGGCGATAGCATTGTTTTTAAAGCCTGGACAGACGCTAAAAACCCAGACAGTGGGATACGGATTTTGGGCGTGTTGCAGCGTATTGCTATCTGTTATTTATTTGCCAGCATTATTGCCTATTACACCAAACCAAAATGGACATTTTATATTGGCACCGTAATGCTGCTGTTATTTTGGTGGATGAGCTGGGCTTTTGGTGCCAAAGGCGACCCATACAGTATGACGGGCTTTTTTGGTACACAAATAGACATTGATCTTTTTGGCAAGGCCCATGTGTACAAAGGCGAAGGCATACCCTTTGATCCTGAAGGATTGATAAGCACATTTGCAGCTATTGTGCAGGTACTAATGGGCTATTTGGTGGGATTGTACATAAGAGAAAAAGGCAAAAATTTCGAAATGCTGGCCAACCTGTTTGTGTTTGGTGCCGTGCTGATATTCGCAGGCTTTGCTTGGGATATGGTGTACCCCATCAATAAAAAAATATGGACAAGTAGTTATGTGGTGTACACAACCGGCCTGGCTTTAATGGTGATTGGCGTACTCATTTACCTGCTTGAATTTCGCAATGCTAAAGGTGCCTGGAGCAAATTTTTTGATGTGTTTGGCAAGAACCCATTATTTATATTTTTCCTCAGTGGTTTTTTGCCAAGGCTGGTTGGGCTGATACGAATACCCACCACAGTTGGCGAAGATGGCAAGATGCATTATACCAGTGCGTTTAGCTGGTTTTACGAGCATCTTTGTAAAAACATAAGCCCCGATTTACGGGCCGGTTCGCTGCTGTATGCCATTTGTATGATAACGATGTACTGGTTTTTTGCATGGCTGCTGGATAGAAAAAAGATTTATATAAAGGTGTAAGTAATTGGGGCGTTGCCAGCCGAAAACAAGGCTAGCCGGGCAGAACTTCGTTCGTAAATTTTGTCGAAGCTTTGCTTCTTCCTTACTTATGCTCCAATTTTTTTTGGTAAAAACACTGCCAAAAAAGATTTCCACTGCAATCCCTAACGCTGCATCAGTATTATTATTCATTTAATAGCGGCACGCCCAATTCATCCTTTAGGGGATAGGGGAAACCCAACCCACATTGCTTTAACATCTCATTTTATGTAAAGCCATTTCTTATAACATCCATTGGCAGAATAAAAAAACAAACCATGACAAGTGTAAAATTACTTTTAATAATGCTGGTACTGATGCCAGCCTTAGCTATTGCCAAACAAAAAACCATACTTATTAATAGCGAAAAGCAGGATTGTATTGGCTATGATAATAAGAAAACAACGTGCCTTGAGTATAAAGAGGTGGGCGTAGATTCCATCTGGCAATTTGTGCAGCAAAAAATTAAAGGCTTCAAATTTCAGCAGGGCTATACCTACACGTTATTGATAGAAGAGACAACACCTTCCATAAAAAAAGAAGTGAACAGCAATGTAAAATGGAAGCTGGTTAAAGTGCTGATGAAGGAAAAAGTGCCGGTGGTAGAATCTGGCGAATTGGTGGGTTCTTATAAAGGTGTAGCGGGTGAATGGCGGTTTACAAAAATGTCATTAAGTGATAGTGCTTTCTCAGGTTTTCAACAAGAAAATATCAGCTTTGATGATGCCGCAATGCGGGTAAATGGAAAGGCCATTTGCAACCGTTTTTTTGGCAGCTTTACCTTAGATGGCAACAACATTAAGTTCGGCCCGTTGGGCAGCACCATGATGGCCTGCCCTGGCCTTGAAACAGAAAATATGATGATGAAAGCCTTTGAAACTGTAAACCAATGGAAGCAAAAAGGCAAAAAATTATTGCTGCAAAAGGATGGGAAAACGGTTTTTGAGTTGGAAAGGATGGTGAGGAGGACGATATGATAGGTAGCCGCAAATGGACACGAATTTCAATAAGTTATTCGTGTCCATTCGTGCCATTCGTGGCAAAAAACTACTGCTTGGGCTTATACCCAGCTTCATTAAAAAGCACCTTTGCATCTTTCTGCATCAGATCATCCAAAGTGGCGGCGCCATTTTTATCCATCCAGCTTTTTACTATTTGCCAGCCTACAAACAATCCCAAATATCCGGGAACGCCTTCGCCAAGTATCTGGGTTTTGGGGCCATCTTCTATGTATTCTTTATTGATAGATGGCTCTATGCTAAACACCAGATTGTTCTTTACAAAAAAGTTCCATATATCGGCTTCGTGGTCGGCACAAATGGCCAATTGTGCAGTGGTGTAGCCGGTTTTCAGCGTGTCGCTTGTTTCGGGCATCAGCCTGTCGAGTACATAAAGGCGTTTGCCTTTTTCTATCATTTGTTCTATCAGCGGCCGGCCTTCGGCTTTGTAGGGAAATAAGTCGTCCACCACATTTTTCATCACATTTACGGGCATAGTGGCTGGCACAAAACGCCGCACCTGATAGGCGAAAATCATTCCTGTTTCCATAGCGGTTTGGTAAGCAGTGTGGCCTTCGCCTAAGTGCATTTGCAGGCCTATGGCGGGTCCATCCACCGTCATGGCATCGCCGTAAGATGCGGTGCTGCCGGTAAATAAAGCATCCATTGGCCCAATAAAAGTGATGATGTTTTTAGGCAAGGGATACTTGGGGAAATAGTGTTTTGTAAACCGTAAACCCTGCTCTATTGCCTTTTTGTAAGGAATAAAATTGGCAAACTCCTTTTGGGTGGTTTGGTAAATGGGCTGGTAACTGGCCAGAAAGTTTTTTAAGGCTGGCAATGCACTGTCGCTTTGTGGCAGGCCGAGTATGCTGCCCATAAAATCACCCAAAAAAGTAGGATATTTTTGCCCAAGCTGATTCAGCGATTGTTTCAGGTTCAGCGTATCCATGCTAAAAAAATCCTGTTCAAACCGGAGCAGGTTTACAGTGGCATTAATGTTGGATACATCGGGGGTGTTTTTGCCGGGCTTGCAGGATATGATAGATAGTAACGCTGTAAACAAAAAAATGGGTAGGCTTAAAAAAAAATTCTTTGTAGTGTACATCATGCAAAACAAACGAAAAACAGGGGAAGAAATTTTAAGCAAACAGTATTTGCTACTATCTTTTATTGTTACATCAGCATAAAACATCAGCAACTTCCGCAAATAGGTACCCAAAGTTTAATGATGATATTAATAATTATGTGCCAATTTTAAGATACAGTGAAGTATTGCTAAATCTTTCAGAAGCATTGGCACAGCAAGCAACAGCTGTAGATGCAAGGGCATTAGCACTGCTAAATGCTGTTCGCCAAAGAAGTGATGCAACTACCGCTTTTGCACCAGCTACCAAAGCCTACTAAGTTAATTTAATCTTAACCGAAGAGGGGTAGAATTTCTTGGCGAAGGTTTTAGAAGTTGGGTTATACAGCGTCAGAGTATTTCTTTTCCTGCAAAGGGTAGTGCTTCAGGGGTGACGCATTAAAATTGGTTTGATTTTATCCAAATGCCCAGGATTGTTGATAAAAATAGGTTTGTATTAGACTTAAACTACAATGGAAAATCCTTTAGTTTATTTTCACCAGTATAAAAATCACCGGATGGACAGAAGAAAGGAGCATAAACTGGAAGATATAATGGCCATAACACTATCGGCTGTTATTTGTGGAGCTGAAAGCTGGTATGAAGTAGCAGCGTTTGGTAAAAGGAAACAAGAATGATTAAGTACATTTTTAGAACTGCCAGGCGTTATCCCCTCCCATGATACATTTAACCGTTTTTATGCGATGGCAGA
>JAYUOV010000025.1:0-6729 GCA_043760535.1 Chitinophagaceae bacterium | reverse complement strand
TTAAGATTGGGGCGTAGCCAAACGTTGTACATTTCGGCATAATGCGTTGGATTGTCAATTATAATTTTTACCCAAAAAGCAACTGCCTGCTGTGGCCTTAGCGAATCGTTTACCGTAAAAAGCAGCGTGGTGTCGGTAAGTATTTTATCAATGGTATAGCCCATGTCGGGCAAAATAGCGTAGCTGTTTATTTGTACTTTAGGGTTATCTGTTAATGTATAAACAGGTTGGGCAAAGGCCGCAAGTGATGAAAATAAAAGGAAGAAAAATATTGAGATTTTGGTCACTTGGCGGGTGGCTTATTATTGCGTTTTCAAAAATAGGGGTTTGTAATCCGGTGACCTGTAAATATGATTTTGCCGGACAGCCAGCGTAAAGATGCCGTTGGCCACATTCAGAATATTTATTGCCATTAATTATTAGTTCCATTTTTTACAAATCACAAAGTCCTGATTTCAATCAATCTACTACTCCTCAAACTGCCAATTTTTCACCCAACGCACCATTGGCACAATGATTGAGAAATAATCACGTAAACTTGTAAACAATTAAATTTTAGATACTATGGGAAAAATAATAGGTATAGACTTAGGCACAACCAATAGTTGTGTAAGTGTAATGGAAGGTAACGAGCCGGTTGTAATTGCCAACGATGAAGGCCGCCGTACAACCCCTTCCATAGTAGCGTTTTTAAAGAATGGTGAGCGTAAAGTGGGTGATCCTGCCAAGCGTCAGGCCATTACCAACCCGCACAATACCATTACCAGCGTAAAGCGTTTTATGGGTCGCCGCTACGATGAAGTAACAGAAGAACTGACACATTGGGGTTATAAAGTAGTAAAAGGTGACAATAATACCGTTCGTATAGATATAGACGGCCGCCAATACACCCCACAGGAAATTAGTGCTATGGTGCTGCAGAAAATGAAAAAAACTGCCGAAGATTACCTGGGTACAGAAGTAACCGATGCAGTAATAACCGTACCTGCTTACTTTAACGATGCGCAGCGTCAGGCCACAAAAGAAGCTGGCGAAATAGCTGGTTTAAATGTTCGCCGTATAGTAAATGAGCCTACAGCCGCAGCTTTGGCTTATGGTATGGATAAAAAACATGCCGATCAAAAAATCGCAGTCTTCGATTTAGGCGGTGGAACTTTCGACGTTTCCGTGCTTGATTTGGGTGATGGGGTATTTGAAGTAAAAAGCACCAACGGAGATACACACTTGGGTGGTGATGATTTTGATAAAGTAATAATGGATTGGCTGGCCGATGAGTTTAAAGCTGATGAAGCAATAGACCTTCGCAAAGACCCGATGGCCTTACAACGTTTGAAAGAAGCCAGTGAAAAAGCTAAAGTGGAACTGAGCAGCAGCACCGAAACAGAAGTAAACCTGCCATACATTACCGCAGTAGATGGCGTGCCAAAGCACCTGGTTAAAAAATTAACCCGTGCTAAATTTGAAGCATTGGCAGACAAATTGTTCGAACGCTGCCTAACGCCATGCGAAAAAGCTTTAAAAGATGCTGGTTATTCTACATCACAGATAGATGAAGTGATTTTGGTAGGTGGTAGCACCCGAATACCTAAAGTGCAGGAAATAGTAGAAAAATTCTTTGGCAAAAAACCTAACAAAGGTGTTAATCCAGATGAAGTAGTAGCCATTGGTGCAGCTATACAAGGTGGTGTATTAACCGGCGAAGTAAAAGATGTTTTGCTTTTAGATGTAACCCCGCTAAGCCTTGGTATTGAAACTTTAGGTGGTGTAATGACGCCGCTAATAGCTTCTAATACCACCATACCAACCAAAAAATCTGAAACCTTTAGTACTGCCAGCGATAACCAGCCTGGTGTGGAAATACACGTAGTACAAGGCGAACGTACCAAAGCTGCTGATAACAAAAGCTTAGGCCGCTTTAACCTGGCCGATTTGCCACCCGCACCACGTGGGGTACCCCAAATTGAAGTAACTTTTGATATAGACGCCAACGGTATTTTGCACGTAAGTGCCAAAGACAAAGGAACTGGTAAAGAGCAAAAAATACGCATAGAAGCCGGTAGCGGATTGAGCAAAGAAGAGATTGAAAAAATGAAGAATGATGCAAAAGCAAATGAGCAGAGTGATAAAGTTGAAAAAGAAAAGATTGAAAAAATAAACGGTGCTGATAGTTTAATTTTTCAGACAGAAAAGCAACTGAAGGAGTATGCCGATAAAATACCTGCTGATAAAAAAGGCCCGATAGAAGAAGCTTTAACCAACCTGAAAGAAGCCCACAAACTACAGGACGTAGCAGCAATAGACAAAGCAATGGAAGCTATGAACACCGCATGGACAGCCGCCAGCCAGGATATTTACAACGCCGGTAACCAACCCGGTGCCGAACAAGCACAGCCCGAAGGACAAGAAGGTTTTGCCGGAGCCGATAAAAAAACCGACGAGCATGTAACTGATGCTGAGTTTGAGGAAGTGAAATAATTAGAGTGATGAATAAAAAATTAAAACCCCCACAGCGAAAGTTGTGGGGGTTTTAATTTTTTGCGGTTCTTTTTAAGCAAAAACCTGGCAAATGCTTAATATTTAACCTATACCCAACTTGATTTGCATTGTATCTTGCCTACATTATAAAGAGCATACAATTATGAACGCACTTATACTCGCCGCCGGCCTGGGCACCCGCCTAAAACCCTTTACCGACCAGCATCCTAAGGCATTGGCGGTGGTAAATGGCAAGCCGGTTTTACAGCGAAATATAGAATACCTGCAAGCCTTTGGTATTACCAATGTAATAGTAAATGTGCACCATTTTGCCAGCCAGATTATAGATGCCTTAGAAACCAATAATGGCTGGGGCAGCACCGTAACCATAAGCGATGAAAGAAATGAGGTGCTGGAAACCGGCGGTGGCATAAAAAAGGCCGGATGGTTTTTAGAAAAAACAGAAAATTGTGTGGTGATGAATGCCGATATACTAACAGATATGCCGCTGAACGAAATGATTGATTCGCATATCCGCACCATGAGTATAGCCACCTTGGCTACAAGCAACCGAACCAGCAGCCGCTATCTTTTATTTAACAGCAGCGGCCAGCTTTGCGGCTGGCGGAACGACAAAACCGGTGAAAGAAAAATACCTTTTGACTTTGGTAATTTTATAGACAAAGCCTTTAGTGGCATACAGGTGCTGAACCGGGAAATATTTGAACTTATCCGCAACGAAGGTAAGTTTTCGATGATTGATGTATATCTCGATATCTGCCAGAATAACCGCATCGATTCCTTCGATCATTCCTCCTTTAAGCTTTTAGATATTGGCACTACCGAAAAATTAGAACAAGCTGCCCAAATGTTTACATAACATTAGGAACTTCTACAAAAGCAATATCCTATTTTCGGCTGCATTCAGTTGCTATTAGTCAATCAGTTATTGTAAGTAAAAAACAATGACCATTGACCAATAACTTAATGACCAACAAGCCTTAACATGAACATCGAAGCACAAATACACAACTTATTAATTCAAACCAAAGACCTAGCTTTACTAAAAGGATTAGTAGATATTATTCGTCCGCCAAGGCGAAAAAAGATAACTGCCGAAGAAACCATCCGAAGCCTTTGTTCTCTTATTAAAAGTGATGAAAACCTTCGCCAAAGAATTAAAACTGCTATTACAAATACCATTACAAAAGCCGACCTGCAATACATTTTCAGCGATAGCGGACTGGTAACCGGCAGCGGTTTTTTTGCAGAGCTTCGGCAAAAAATTATTGAAAAAATATTACCCACCCTTCTACCCGAAAACGACCTGCGGATACAGGTACGGAAAATATTTATAAAACGTTGGGATCATAAATGGATAAACCTGGTTGACCCGCAAATATGGGTCAATTTGTTTCGAAGTATTCAACTCAATGTTTCGTTTGAAAACGAAGCACATCTGCACCAATTACTACTGGCTGCAGAAAAACTTACTTACAGCATTGCATCCCTAAGCCTCGATAAAAAAATGATGCAGAAAGCTGTGGGTAATGCCTCTCATTTTAATGTATTTATTGAACAAAATAAAGTATGGCAACAATACCATGAAGCCATAAAAAATCGCGGTGCCGAAATACAGGAAACTACTTTTCAGCAACTAATGCATTTGCTGGATAAAAGCCTTGTACAGATAAAAGCAATACGCAAAGCCACACTACAAACTGGCACCAGTTTACAACAAACATTTATAATAGAACGCATCCGCCAGCACCTGCTTCGGCTACAGATTATTATTACCATTATAGATCCCTCAGCCGATGTAAGCACCATGTCTTATTCCGAATATTTTAAAGAGGTGGTAGAAAGCGAAAATACCCATAACCGGATACGCAGTTTTCTCTCATCTAACTTCTCTTTTTTAGCTTATCAGATAGCTGAACATGGCAGCCGTACCGGCGAAAAATACATTACCAATAACCTTAAAGAGTATGTCCAGTTTATAAAATCGGCAGCTATTGGCGGCGTTATTATTTCTGTAGCTGCCCTCATAAAATTAATGTTGGGGTTTGTACCATCCGCACCCTTTTGGCAGAGCTTTTTATTTGGCTTAAACTATGCTATAGCGTTTGTTGTAATCCATTTAATACGGGGTACTATTGCCACCAAACAGCCCGCCCTTACTGCATCTGCCATTGCCACATCGCTGGATAATACCAATCCACGTTCGCCTTCGCTTAATAATCTGGCACTTATGGTGGGCAAGGTTTTTCGCAGCCAACTGGCATCTTTATTTGGCAATCTGGTTATTGTATTTCCGCTTACGATGCTCATTGCATTCTTATATTACAAAATTGCCGGCAGCCATCTGGTAAATGAGGTTAAAGTGGAACATATTCTGCATGATGTACAGCCATCCATCCGCAACATTTGGTTTGCAGGTGTGGCGGCATTTTTATTGTTTATGAGCGGTATTGTAAGCGGCTATTTCGATAACATGGTTATCTATGGAAAAATACCTGAACGCATACGGGTTAACAGAAACATCCGCAATCTTTTCGGAGCAAAAAAAACCATCCGTCTGGCCTTGTATATCGATAAAAATCTCGGGGCATTAATGGGCAATGTTTTTCTTGGTTTTGGCCTTGGGTTTATGATGTTCTTTGGCCATATTTTCGGCATACCGCTGGATATACGGCACGTAACCATATCCTCAGGTTTTTTCAGCTTTGCAGCAGTTGCCCATGGCTTTTCGTTTACACTCAGCCAATGGCTTTTTTATATTTCGGGTTTACTGATTATTGCCACTACTAACTTGCTGGTTAGCTTTTCCATGGCCTTATATGTAGCCATGAAATCGAGAAAAGTTTCCGGCACCCAACTGATTCCATTGCTTAAAATTTCCGGCCTCTATTTTCTCCGTTTTCCCGGCGATTTTTTATTTCCACCAAAAAAAGAACGGCAGCCACAGGAACTTGCTACAGGCAAATAATTTGTTGGTAAATGATTGTTTGGGTTGCGGGTAAAATTTCTACTTTGCAGGTGTTGAAAAAGTATAAAAAAAGACCACTTGATTACCAGCTTTAGAACCATGATGAAGCGACATTGGCGAACATTGTAAAACCCTTGGCATTACGGCACTCATTTCGGTTATATTAATTCTATTGAGCACATAACTGTGCCTCTGCGTTACTTTTGTAGGTGGTGCCATTTGCACTACTGTTGAACGGAGCGTCGCCAATGTTGCCCAACAGAATACCGAACGCTGGTTAAAAAAAGAAATACTTACTAACCCGTGGCTTTAGCCTTGGGATAAAACGACTGCAAACAATGAGCTACAACTACCTGCCTTTAGACAAAAACCAACTCAGCTTTCAGCAGGTAAAACACCTGATACAGTATGAGCAATTGATCTCCATCACTTTTGAAGCCTACGAAAATATTGAAAAATGCCGCCATTATCTGGATGATAAAATGGATAATAGCGATGCCCTGTATTATGGCATCAACACAGGTTTTGGCTATTTGCAAAATGTACAGATAGATAAAACACAGTTGCAGGAACTGCAGTGCAACCTGCTACAATCTCATGCCTGTGGTATGGGTGAAGAAGTGCCGAAGGATATTGTAAAACTGATGATCGCTTTTAAGATAAAATCGCTCAGCTATGGCCACTCGGGTGTACAAACCGATACTGTTGAAAGGCTGATGGATATGTACAACAATGATGTGTTGCCCGTGATTTACACTCAAGGTTCTTTGGGTGCTTCCGGCGATCTGGCTCCACTCAGTCATTTAAGTTTACCACTAATTGGTTTGGGCGAAGTATATCATGCAGGAGAAAAAATGCCAGCCGCAGAAGCAATGAAAAAATTTGATTGGCAACCTATTGAACTGAAAAGTAAAGAAGGACTTGCTTTAATTAATGGCACTCAATTTATGACTGCTTATGGTTTACACAGCCTTATTCAATGCGACCGCCTGATAAAATGGGCCAACATTATTGCAGCCATCAGTTATGATGCATTTGATTGTACCATTGAGCCACTGCACGAAAATATTCACGCCATACGCTCTCATAGCGGACAGGTAGAAACCGCTGCTACCATGCGCCAATTATTAAGTGGTAGTGAAATTGCAGCACAAAAAAAAGCACAGGTGCAGGATCCTTATTCTTTTCGCTGCATACCACAGGTGCATGGCGCCACAAAAGATAGTTTTGATTATGTGCTCAGTGTTTTTATAAAAGAGATCAAT
>JAYUOV010000024.1:0-20599 GCA_043760535.1 Chitinophagaceae bacterium | reverse complement strand
CCCAATTGTACAAAGAGATGGACCGATCTATCTGTATTAGTGGCAAAAGTGGCAGTTTGCTCACCAACTATGGGCGGCAACTGGCCCATCTGGCGCTACATTACAACTGTGTACCCACCGAACTGGATGCAGAACAGGTAATGGACTACATGCACCTTGTTAAAAGCCGCGGTACGGTTTCTGCTACGTTTTTTAAGTTCACAGTGTATGGTATGCGATATGCCTGTAAACTGCGGGGGCTTTCGCAGCCATGGTTCGTGTCCCCACGAACCACGGCAAAAGAATAACGGTAGAAATGACCAGCTATACTTTGTTTGCTGCGACTGCCACGAAACCATTTTCCTTACAGAGTTGGCGCTGCCAGTTATTGCCCTACCACAAGGCTACGTGCCAAAAGATATCATTATTAATGGCACTTGCAGGCAAAACAACTGTAAATAAGCCCTTAAAAACGGCCGGCGTGCACTACACTTGTATCTTTATATTTAACATGAAAATTTAAAAAACATGAAAATTTTAACCTTTTTATTAGCTACTGCTATATCGGCGGCGGCATTTTTTACAGCCTGTAAAAGCACCAATGCCGAACTGGAAAAACAATTAAACACCGACCATGCCAAACTGGAAGCCGATGAAAAAACATTGGAAGAGACATATAACAAAATGGAAGACGAACATGCAAAATTTGTAACATCGCACAAGGCCATGAAAGAAGCAGATAGCAGTACCCACAATAAAATTGAAGTTGAACATGAAAGGCTACTGGCATCCCACACAGCTTTAATTGAAAAACATAAAGCCATCATAACCGCCCATGAGGCATTAGAAGAAAAACATGCAGCAGGCAAAACCCCCGACGAGAACATTAAGGCCGAACATGACCAAATGACGAAAGAACATGATATGTTATTGGCTGACCATAAAAAAATTGAAGCCGACCATAAAATGATTATTGAGCAGGATGAAAAGATAAAAGTAGAGGATAAAATGAAGATGTAAAAAAAGGCCGCAGTAAATTGCGGCCTTTTTTTGCAATGATGATGCCACGGTTAAATCAATTATAGCCATCCTTTAACCCCCCAAAGTCATTTTTACAGTGCATGTTTTTTGCCTGTGGTGGTAAACCAAATAATGCGGTTCATTAAATCACGTCTAAGCCGTAGTTGTTGTCCCCACAAACCACGGCTTAATTGTCTCCGCACTGTGGCAAAATTAAGCTGGATACTAAACAATTGTATCAAAACTGATAATTGAAAACATGAACACCGGCGAAATAGTACTCTATCAAAACCCACAAGGCACTATTAAAATAGATATACGGCTAGAGGATGAAATGGTGTGGCTTATACAGGCACGATTATGTGAGCTGTTTCAAAAATCAAAAGCCACCATCAGCGAACAAATAAAAAATGTGTTTAAAGAAGTTGCTGGATGAAAAAGTGGTTGTACGGAAATTCCGAACAACCACTCAGCATGGTGCAATGGCAGATAAAACACTAACATTAGAAGTAAATGGTTACAACCTCAATTTAATTATTTCGGTTGGCTACCGTGTAAAATCTATCCCGGGCACACAGTTTCGTATATGGGCTACCCAGCGGTTAAAAGAATATATCATTAAAGGTATCGCCTTAAACGACGAACGTTTTAAGAGCGGAAACTCCATGAATTATTTCACCGAGTAGCAGAAAGCATCCGTGAAATACGATTGTCGGAGCGATTCTTTTATAAAAAAATAAAAGACATCTTCACCATCAGTTTAAACTATAACCCTAAATACGAGGCCCCCATTACGTTTTTTAAAATAATACAAAACAAAACAGCTTTTGGCTATTAGTGAGCAAACAGCAGCCGAACTGGTGTACCGTCGGGTAGATGCACAATTGCCACTTTTGGGTATGTAATCGCTGGCCAAAGAAAATAGGAGTACCATAAAAAAAGCCAACATAAGCATTGCCAAAAATTACCTGAAGGAAGATGAAATAAAATTGCTGGGTTTATTAGTAGAGCAATACTTGGCCTTTGCCGAAACCATGGCACAGCAGCGAACACCCGTGTACATGAAAGACTGGATAGAACGGCTGGACAGTATTTTAGTGCTAAACGGCCGTGAGCTGCTAACCCATGCCGGTAAAGTGTCACACGAAATGGCCTTGGAAAAATTGAACTCAGCATTAGAAAAATACAAAGCCGCCCAAAAAATGATAGAGAAAGGACGAAGCCTAAACGAGATAGAGCAGGACATAAAACTCCTAGAGAAATAAGATAGATGAGAATGAACCAATTCTCCTAATACAACTTCACCCCTACCGCACCTTAAGCATAGCATGCACCTGGCTAACACTGCCATTCTGCAGCCTTGCATAGTAATTACCGGCTGCTAATCCACCACTGGTAAATTTTACCCTTAGGGTGGTTGCGGCGGCATACACCTGATCTATAGGAGTGGCTACTACACGGCCGGCCATGTCTATTACCTGTACCAAAGTGTGCCCACCGGCGGTAGTAAATTCTATGGTTGTCTGGCTATCGAAAGGGTTGGGGAAATTGCGAATTAAGGTGATGCCGCTCGGGTTAATTATGGCTGGTTTGCAACTTGCCCCATTTACCACTGGCAGGCTCTGGAAGTTTTTTAATAAAATAGATTGCAGATTGGTATTACTTACACACAACCAGTTTTCCAGAATAGATGCATAAATACTTCTGAAATCGTACTGAAAAGCAATGTTATCGTTTACCGTAGCGGTGGTGGGCAGCGTAGGCGAATTACCAACTACACCGCCAATAGCATTTTTACCAAATACAAATAAAGGCGAGGCTGCCCCGTGGTCTGTTCCGTTACTGGCATTGCTTTTTATGCGGCGGCCAAATTCGCTAAAGGTTAAGCCCATCACCCGTTCTTCTATGTTCAAAAATTTAAGATCGTCCTGAAATGCTTTAATGGCATCAGAAACATTTTTTAAAAGGTTGGCATGAGAGCCGGTGGTGGTATCGGCTTGGGTTTGTGAGGCGTGGGTATCAAAACCGCCAGTGCTTACCATGTAAACCCTAGTTTTTAACCCGCCTTTTATTAGCCTAGAAACAATTTTTAACTGGTCGGCCAGCGAGTTGCCGGTTGGGTATGCGGCTTGTTGCGTTACGGCTGCTGCTGCATTTTTTATAACGGTGCTATACTGCTGTGTTTGCTGGGCTACTGTTCTTAAATACTTTAATTCTTTACCGGCCGGCGTATTGGGGGCAGTATCCTGCACACCATTTATAAGATTGTAAAAACTGGTGATGTTACTAATACTCATACCCATACTTACAGCCGGGCCTTGCATTGTTAGCGATGTTACGCTACCTATTTGTATGGCTAGGGGATCGGGCATGGTGGCATTGGGGTAACCAACGGGGAAATTGGGATACTGGGAGTTTAGATACCTGCCCTGCCAGCCACTATTTACATATTGTGTGCTGTCGCTGGCACTCATCCAAATATCGGTGGCTCTAAAATGAGAGAAGTTAGGCGTGGGGTAACCAACCGCCTGTACGATACTCAGCTTGCCTTCGTTGTACATGGCTTGCAGACCAGTCATAGATGGATGCAGGCCGGTTTTAAGATTGCCGTTTAGTTTTAAAACGGCTGCTTGTGGTATGGCAATATTGGTACGGGCATTGTAATAATTACTGTATTGGTCTAAAGGTATTACCATGTTAAGGCCATCGTTACCACCGTTCAATTGTACCAATACCAATACATGATCGGTATCTGTATCCATACCAAAAAGATTGTTCATGCCAGCGCCTTCGGCAAATGCTTTTATGGAGTAGCCGCCAAGTACAGCTGGCAAAACCGTTGCCGGTACAGTGGTGCGGAGGAAGTCTCTTCTTTTCATCGGTAAAGTATTAAGATGGTAGTATTATGATTTTATTACAAAAGAATTGAGTTAATATAGTGCTGGTTTGAAAATGTAACATAGTAGTACTCAGGTTGAACGGAGTCCCGTAATGCTGCGGGATTTACAACGTTCGCCAATGTGGCCCAATCAGGGAACGGCGTTTGCCCGGCTCAAAAAAAGAATTAACTTAGCTGGTATTCGCTTAATGCCATCAGGTATTTAAATAAATTTTGCAATCTGGTTCTTACGGTAGCTAAGGCTACAGTATTTGTGGGTGCTGCGAGGTAAGCCGCCCAGGCGTCGCTCCAATAATAATCCTGCATTTGTCCGGTTAGCAGTATGTCTTTTTTTATCTGATCCCTGATTGTCTGGCTAAGCGGCATCCGAAATATATTTTGTAACACATCTGTAATTAGCACATTGGGGTCGCTGGGGTTAGGCATTGTTTTTACAAATGCTATGGGGTCTATTTTTATATTTTTGCTGTTGCGGGAATATCCGTTTACGGCCATCAGGTCTGTAAACTGGTTACGCTTGGGCAGTGTATCGCTGTTAATCCATATTTCGTGAAACTGTGGTGCCTGGTAATATGCTTTCCAGCCGGCCACATCGGGCGGGTCGCCAATATTTTGCTGGCAGTTGGTGGCTATGCCTTGTACCCAGGCATACATATAGTATGCGTTCAGCGAATCAGTATCCGGCGGAAATACGACGCCAAACTCACGGCACATACCTACCACCAAATCGATGGGTGGCTTAATAAAGCAGCCCTGATTCAACACATCGTAAAAATGTTCGCTTTTTAGCAGCCTTGCCATTACGGGTTTTATATCGTAGTTGCTTTGTTTAAAAAGTTGTGCTAAAGGCAAAATAACATTGGCCTCAGTGGCTGCATCTATTTCGTAATACACAAAAAAGCGGTACAGGTGCCGGCAAATATGCTTACTTACCTCATCGGTGTTAAAAATCATGGCCAGCATATCATCCAGTTCCAATGCACCGTTAGCACCGGTTCGGCCAGTAATAATGGTGTTATTGTAAAATGATGAAAATTGCTTGTTAGCGGTTTCGTGGCGGTTGGCATCAAAGAAAGAAGTAAGCGTAGTATAATTGACCCTATAACCAGTAAGCACTTTGGCTGCTTGCTTTACATCTTCTTCGGTATAGCCTGCAGCTCCAAGTTTTTTACCTACAGTAAAAAGTTCCTGTAGTTCTCTTGCATAGTTTTCGTCGGGGGCTGTTCGGGTATTCAGTTCATTATTAAGGTACCGCAGCATGGCGGGGTCTATGGTAATCGTTTTTACCAGTTGCTTAAAATTGCCAAGGGCATTTTGCCTCAGCTTTGAGAAATGGTTATAGCTGGATATTCCATAGGCAACATCTGCCGTTTCGGTAGCAAAATGATTGTGCCAAAACAAGGTCATTTTTTCCAGGATATTCCTGTCCTGGTTCAGCATTAGGCCCGTCCACCATGCTTTAAGAGATGCCCTACGATTTGCGTTTACGTTACCATCGTTGGTATAATTATTTACCCACGTATCGCCTATGTTTAAGGTATAATCCGCATCGGTGGCTGGGGTAGTGCCACCCATGGCTACGGTGTAGGTTTTTACAGGCGGGGCCGGAAGGGCAGCAGGAACGGTTAGAAGAAAATCAACAGCCTGACTCATGGTCATGGTTTTAAAAAAATCCACGTCGGCTTTTTTTGCCCCAAACATGGTTCGTTTTAAAAGATGAGTCACTTCGTTGGTTGTCCACGATCCTGCGTATGGATTAACGCCGCTATTGGTACGGATGGTTTCTTCCTGTTCTTTTTGTAGGGGCTTTTGAACGATTGGTTCTGATGCAAAAGGCTTTGCAGTGATACTCGCAGTGAGGAAATGTCTCCTGTCCATAAGCATTCGTTTATAGTGTTGTAATTTTTTCTTTGACTGTAAAATAGAAAAAAGTTTAACATTTTCTGAAAATATATTTTCAGCTACCTTTATTTCTATGCAAAGAAGATACTATGATTAATAAATTGGTTGCCTGTATTGTGATTTTTATAGGAATAAATGCACAAGCACAATGGTACAATCCAGATAAGGTAAACGCCAAAGCCACCGCAGCCTACAACGGAGCAATAGAATATGCTCAAGATCAAAAATGGGCGGATGCCAAATACCTGCTGTTGAAAACCCTTCAGTTTGACCCAAAAATGGTGGATGCTTACCTGAGCTACGCCGGTATTTGTGGCGAAAATAAACAGTACGACAGCGCCATTATTATGTATGAAAAAGCTCGTAACCTGGACTCTTTTTATTGCCGGGATTACAACCTGCCTTACTCTATAAACCTGGCTGGCAATGGCCGTTTTGATGATGCACTGGAAGCAATAAACCTTTTTTTAACCAGCGGCCGCCTTAACGAACGCAGCATTAAAGCCGGAGAATTTAGAAAACGTGGCTACCAGTTTGCCATTGATATGAAAAAAAATGGCCGTGATGTGAGTGGCGAATTTGCCCCTAAAAATCTTGGCGACAGCATCAACACCGAATTTCTGGAATACTTTCCATCACTACCCATAGAAGGCTACAAATTGGTTTTTACCAGAAGAATATTTGGTAGAAATGAAGATTTTTTTGAAGCGGAAAAAAAAATAGCTAGTGGGGAAATAGCTAGTAGCCAGATAAACACGTGGAGTAAAGCAAAGCCTTTAGATGGCGTAAATACCGACCAAAACGAAGGGGCACAGTGTATTAGCCAGGATGGCGAATGGCTGGTATTTACCGGCTGCAACCGGCGTGAAGGTTTTGGAGGTTGCGATATTTACATCAGCTTTAAGATGCCCAACGGCAGCTGGACAAAGGCCGAAAACCTGGGCCCGAATATCAATACCGAATTTTGGGAAAGTGCACCAAGCCTTTCGCCAGATAAAAAAGACTTATACTTTAGCAGCCGCCGCAGCGATGGGTTTGGTGCCGGCGATATTTGGGTAAGCCACCTTACCGCCAAGGGCAACTGGGGGCCGGCAGAAAACTTAGGACCGGAAGTAAATAGCAGGGGCGAAGAAAGTTCGCCATTTATACACCCCGATAACCAAACCCTCTACTTTACGAGCGACGGCTTACAGGGCTATGGCGAAAGTGATTTATTCGTAACCCGAAAAGGGCCAAAAGGCGAATGGAGTATGCCACAAAATCTTGGTTACCCCATTAACACCATCGACAGCGAAGGTAGCCTTGTGGTAACTGCCGATGGCCAAACCGCTTACTATGCAAGCGATAGAAAAGACAGTAAAGGCGGATTGGATCTATACAGTTTTTACATGCCCAAAAGTATTCAACCCATAAAAACCTTATGGGTAAAAGGCAAAGTATATGATGCCAAAACCAACAAAGGATTGCCAAGTGGCGTAGAGCTAAAAGATGCTGCCACAGGCACTGTGATAGAAAATGTACAAACCGACGAACGAGGCAATTACCTCATCACCTTGCCCATTGGCAAAGAATACTCTTTTACCGTAAACCGCAAAGGCTATTTGTTTTTCAGTGATACCTATTCGCTGATAAATAACCCCACCAATAGTGTGTACGAAAAAAACATTCCGCTGCTGCCCGTGGCTGTAAATACTATGATGGAGCTGAAAAATATCTTCTTTGAAACCAATAGTTTTAAACTAAAAACAACATCGTACACAGAGCTAGATAAAGTGGTGCAATTGCTAAAAGACAATCCCACGCTTAAAATACAAATAGGTGGCCATACCGATAATGTGGGCAAGCCAGCCGACAACCTGAAACTGAGTGATAGCCGGGCAAAATCGGTGGTGGCTTATATTGTAAGCAAGCAAATAGTGCCTGCCAGGCTTAGCTTTAAAGGCTTTGGAAGTAGTAAGCCCATTGCCGATAACAAGACGGAAGAGGGACGTTCCAGGAACAGAAGAACGGAGTTGGTGGTGACGGGGAATTAGTACTATTTTTGATAAAATGATTTTTATGAAGACATTCAATTTGGAAAATATAGTTTGGAAAGAAGGAGATTTTTTTGTGGCGAAATGCTTAAATATAGAGGTGTCATCTTTTGGTGATACCAGAGAAGAGGCCGTTCTAAATTTAAATAAGGCATTAGAAATTTATTTTGAGAATATAGAAGCACCGGAATTAACTTCTATAGAAAACCCGGAGATAATCCATTCAAAATTAACCTATGCCTAAACTTTATTCCTCAGAGGAAATTATTAGAACATTGATTCGGATGGGGTTTAAAAAATCAGTCAAAAAGGAAGCCATATTAAATTGAGGAAAAACGGGAACGCTGTTTTGACCGTTATCTTTCCTGCAGGTAGAAAAATAATACCAAAAGCCACCCACCATCCGGTCTATTTGCAAACAAGCTAATCTACTACCAAAAGATTTTGAATAAATAAATGCACTCCGAACTTCTCCATCAAATAGCGCTAACCCAAATACCCAACATTGGCTGCGTACATGCCAAAACTTTATTGGAACATTTCGGCACTGCCGAAGCTATTTTTAAGGCAAAAAAATCCACACTCGAAAACGTAGAAGGCATTGGTGGCGTAAGGGCAAATAACATCAAATCCTTTACCGATTTTAGCGGTGCCGAAGCAGAAATAAAATTTATAAACAAGTATAAAATACAGCCGCTTTTTATAACTGATAAGCAGTACCCCCGGCGGCTGCTGAATTGTTACGACAGCCCAACCATGCTGTATTACAGAGGCGAAGCAGATTTAAATGCAACAAGAATAATCTCCATCATTGGCACCCGTGCTAATACAGAATATGGCAAATCCATCACCGAAAAATTGGTGAAAGAACTGGCTGCCGAAAAAGTACTCATCATCAGCGGACTGGCTTTTGGTATAGATACTACAGCCCATAAAGCGGCACTAAAAAACAGCCTGCCTACAGTTGGCGTTTTAGCCCACGGCCTCGATACCATTTACCCGGCAGAAAATACCAAACTGGCAAAGCAAATGGTGGCCGAAGGCGGCGGCATACTGAGCGAATTTGTAAGCGGCACCAAGGCGGATAAACATAATTTCCCTACCCGTAACAGAGTAGTGGCTGGCATGGCCGATGCAACAATTGTAATAGAAACAGACATTAAAGGCGGCAGCATGATTACCGCCGAATTGGCTAATAATTACAACCGTGATGTGTTTGCTTTTCCTGGCAAAACCACTGATTTAAAAAGTAAAGGATGCAACTATTTAATACGGGTAAACAAGGCCGCCCTTATAACCTGTGCCCAAGATTTACTAGAATTACTAAGCTGGCTACCCGAACCTGAAAAGAAGAAAAAAGTACAACGGGAACTGTTTATAGAACTTACAGCAGACGAGAGAATTCTGGTGGACTTACTAAACACAAATGAGCAAATGCAGATAGACGATATTTACTCGAAAAGCCAACTCAGTACTAGTTTAGCCGCATCGGCCTTACTTAGTTTGGAGCTACAGGGCATCGTAATCAGTATGCCGGGCAAGGTGTACAAACTTGCGTAAAGCATTTACCTGTAATAATTTTTAGTTCGCCATTTTATACGAAGTGGCGGTAATAGGTATTTTTTAATTTTAGCTTCCATTGGTGTAACTGGCAACTGCATAATTGGTAACTGCCTCTATATTTGCCAAAGGCCGTAAGCTCTTGTAACTTGTATAGAAATGAGAAAATGTAAGAATGGACATACCAACAATTCAATTTCAGACTTTCTCCATTAAGACAAGACAGATTTACTAACCCATAGCTTTATCCTTGGAACGAGGTCTGAAAAAGAGGCAAGAACTAAGATTAAAAACCATTAAAAATTAATAAATTTTTGGTTAATGACTGACTGATTTATTGACCAAAAACAACTAATTAAATATAATATATGGCAAAACCCAGTATACCGCAAGGCACAAGAGATTTCGGGCCAGAAGTGGTTAGAAAGCGGCAGTACATTTTTAATACCATCAGAACCGTGTTTGAGTTATACGGCTTTCAGCCAATAGAAACACCTGCTATGGAAAACCTGGAAACCTTAATGGGTAAATATGGCGAAGAGGGTGATAAACTTATTTTTAAAATACTGAACAATGGCTTTGATAACCCTGTAAAACATCCGCAGGCAAGAGAAGATTTTGAAAAAATACTGGAAGGCAAAAATGTAAAAACGTTTACAGAAAGGGCTTTAAAATACGACCTCACTATTCCATTTGCCCGTTATGTAGCAATGAATCATGGGCAGCTAACTTTGCCGTTTAAGCGGTACCAAATGCAGCCTGTTTGGCGTGCAGATAGGCCGCAACGTGGCCGCTACAGAGAATTTTACCAATGCGATGCCGATGTGGTGGGTAGCCATGCATTGCTAAACGAAGTAGAATTAACCAACATCTATATTACCGTTTTTAAAAAACTGGGCATTGGTGTGGAAATAAAAATTAATAGCCGTAAAATACTGGCAGCACTTGCAGAAATATGTGGCGGTACAGATAAAATGATGGATATAACAATAGCTATAGACAAGCTAGATAAAATAGGATTGGAAAAAGTAAAAGAAGAACTAACAAACCGTGGTTTGGATGCAGCACAAATTATCAGCATAGAAAAATATCTGGCAATAGAAGGAACAAACGAAGAAAAAATAACCCAACTAAAAGCACTACTTAGTGATAGTACAATTGGCAACGAGGGCATTGCAGAGATACAGCATGTACTTGCTTCGCAACTGGTAACTGGTAACCCCGCAATAAGCGGGGCTAGCTCGAAACTGGTAACCGATTTTACTTTAGCCCGAGGCCTTAATTACTACACGGGTATCATCTTCGAAGTAAAAGCCCTGGATGCACAAATGGGCAGCATAGGTGGCGGTGGCCGCTACGACGATCTTACAGGATTATTCGGCGTGCCTAATATTCCCGGTGTTGGTATTTCTTTTGGCGTAGATAGAATGTACGATGTGATGGAAGAACTGCAACTGTTTCCGGCAGCGGTACAAACAGGCACACAGGTATTATTTTTTAATGTAGGCGAAGCCGAAAGTAACAAGGCTTATGAGCTAATGCAGCAATTAAGAAACCATGGAGTACGCTGCGAGTTGTATCACGAAAATTCAAAATTTGATAAGCAGTTTAAATACGCCGATAAAAAAGGCATCTCTTACGCTGCTATTATAGGTAGTACAGAACTAGCCGAAGGAAACTGTGTATTAAAAAAACTGGCAACAGGAGAACAACAAACAATCACAAACGAAAAACTACTGGAATTTTCTTTTTAATATCTTACAAGGTAAAAGGTGTTACATAAAGTGAGGTTGTTCGTAAATATGGGTGTATTAAAATATACATACTATAAAAATAAACATCCTAATTACTGGCTGTATGCTTACAATAATCTTAGCTGTTTTTAGTAGTACTGTTTTTTCTTAACCCAACAATTACCCACACAGATTTCCCAAACAGCGGCAACACCCACCACTTGATTAAAGAGGACATGGCAACCAGGAACTATGCAGCAATCCCTGGCTTTGCCGGGGATTTTTTATGCTTCCATAAAGGCTTGTTTTTCCATTTAGTTTAGTTTACTAACTTCACAAAAAAAACAGCAGATGGGAGCGGCAGAAAAATTAAAATACACCCTACAAGAGTATTTGCAAATGGAGCTGGAAAACGACACCCGTTACGAGTTTTATGACGGGGAATTGTTTCCGGTAACGGATGCTAGTATTGCACATAATCAAATAGTTAGCAGTACAAGTAATGCATTGTACAGTAGTCTTAACCAAAAAGGTTGTAACGTTTTATCATCCACCCAAAAAGTCCACGTAAAAAAAAATTCGCTTTACTGCTATCCGGATTTGGTGATTGTATGTGGTAAAATAGAAACACTGGAAGAACAAAAAGATATCATTACCAATCCTATCGTTTTAATAGAAGTACTATCGGCATTTACCCGTAATTACGATTTAGGAGACAAGTTTAGGCTGTATAGAGATATACCTTCTTTGAAAGAATATATCTGCATTTCTCCTGAAAGGGTTTTGGTAGAAAAGTTTGAAATTTTAAATGGGTTTTGGACATTAAAAAGCTTTAGCCAATTGACAGATTGTATGACCATCAACTCTTTGGGCCTTACGATTGGGCTTGACGAAATTTATAGGGGAATAGATTTTTCTTTTGGTAAAAACACCTAGCTCTTTTTCCCTGCTATCCTACTCAAATTTGGCCCTTATAAAATTACACTTGCCACTACCAATATGGCACCCACTTTTGGTATTAGCTACACGATGCTAAATACATAAATACTTGTGTACATACCGGCAAAACAATGCTGTTGCAGCGAATTGTAGTATTTATATTTATTCAATACACTCCCACTAATGCAGGAGTGTATTGAATATTGTCTTTCTTAAATGCTGCTATTGTACAACCAAAAGCGGAATTGTAGCTGCCTTTACTACAGCTAGTGAGTAAAAATTTGTAAGTTTTCCCCTTTTTATAATGGTAGATGATGCGGCGTAACCTCTAGACATTGATATACCTGCATAAGTGCCAAGAGGAAAGCGGCTTAAATCAAATGTAGAAATTGTAAACCTTCCATTATCAGGTACTACATAAAAAATACTTTGTATTTCATTAGGTGCAGATGAAATACTATTTTGCGATAATAACTTATAATATGATACTTGTATATACATCTTACGGTCAATGGTGCTATTATCAGGGCTCCAGTTTAATACCAATGGTGTGCCTATGGGCAATCTATCATTTGGCAAGTCTATTTGCTGACCATAAATTGTATTGGGTAGCCTTACCGGGACACTTGCAAATGGTTGTACATTAGAAACATTACCTGAAAACTGGAAACTTATATTTGTACCAAAAGATTGAGTAACGATTAAAGAATCTGATTGGTCAAGCCTTACAAAATATCCATTGGTACTTGATGGCTGAATTGACAAGCCATTGATTTGCATAACTCCGGCGTTCACTAACCCACCATTTCCGTCTTCCAATCTACCAGCAATCACTACATCGTTAGTTTGACCAAATGTATTGTTAATTTGCGTGTATGAAACTACGCCATAGTCTAAAGATTCCGAACCAGTAGTTCCAGTGGTCATATAGTTTTGTAAAACTTCTGTAGGAGTGGTTGTACTACTAAAAAAACCACTCTTTCTACAGGAAACAATAAACCCAATAAGTGCAATAAAGAAAATTATAATGTATTTTTTCATAATAAATGATTTCAAAAGTTTATAATGCAAGACCAGCAGGTGTTTGGTAGATTAGATGTACGTGATACCGATATATTATTTATTTCGGTAGTGGTTGTATTGTATTGAGCACTACGATACCACCTTGGAATAGCAGCTTTTTTACCTACCAAAACACCATTTTCAATTACATCAATAGAACCACATGGAGCAGTACTAATATCTGCCCCATAATGCGAAGCACAATTGCTACACTCTTTTCCTACAACAGTAATTTCTACTATAAAAGGTGTATTGTTACTGGGTATTAATGCATTTATTTCTAAAGGCAATTTAGCAACATCTCCATTTGCGGATTCTACCTTTTGTTCGCTTATGGTTTCCAATTCACCATTATTGCCTTTATAAACACTAACTTTAATATAAAGTGTATAGTCTATGAGCCACTGACTACTTATAGTACGTGTACATGCCTGACCGTTTCGAGGAGAAACATTAGAGGAGGATGCCAAATTTGTAGTTACAAACTTGCAACTACTTGTTGGTGGTAAAGTTGGTAATTTAGTACACGAGTGAAAATGAATTGTATTAAGAAAAAGCAATAAAGAAATCAAAACTCTCTTATGGAGAGCTAATAATTTTAATCTGCGGGGGGGGGCTTATATCCACAATATAAATGTAATAGAAATTAATTTGAAAACAATATATGGTCTAATATTTCTTCATTATGAAAAAAAACATCCGTATTCTATCGAAAATGATGTTGGGATATAAGTTTGATTATAAAGTAGATAATTGAACTTTAAAATCCTGTTATGCCTATTATGTGTCATTATAGGCTCATTGACCAAGCCGTGTTCTGCCAGTAAATGCAAAACTTAATTTTAATAAATTACATAATTTTCTAATTATTTTCCTCCTATCCTACTTAAATTTCGCCCCAATAAAATTACCCCGGCAACTACCAAGGCTGTGCCAATAGCCTGCTGCCAGCCAAAGGGTTCGCCTAAAAAAATATAGGCCTGTGCCACAGTAGCTAATGGGCCAACAGATGATACAATCGCCACATTACTACTACCAATACGCTTAATGCCTTCGCTGATAAACAATGATGGAAGCACTGTAGTAAACACCGCCATCATAATGGAATACCAGTACACTTTTGGTGCAAAATGCAGCAGGTGAAATTGAAATTGATTTTGAATAAGATAGTGTAAGAGAATACCAACAGTAGATGCAAGCATGGCATAGCTGGTAAATTTTACCGTACCCACTTTAGGTATTAACTGCCCGCTGCTAAATACATAAATGGCGTAGGTAAAGGCGCAGGTAAATACCAGTATAGAACCTAGCCACACATTGCTATTGTTGGCCATTTTTATATCGGCCACAAATGCAATGGCAATACCGGCATACGATAGTAGCAGCGCCAATAACTGAACCCTGCTAATGCGTTTTTTATAAATAATAACCCCAAAAAAAACCACCATAGTTGGGTAGGTAAACAGTATCAACCTTTCCAGCCCGGCACTTATAAATTGCAGCCCCCAGAAATCGAGAAAACTGCTAATATAATAACCGAACATACCAATTACAATAATCGATATCCATTCTTTTAAAGTAAGTTTATTATTACTTGTTAGCCGGCTCACAAAAAATGCCATGCCTAAAAAAAATGGCAAAGAAAAAAGCATCCGCAAAGCCAGTAGCGTTATGGTATCTACATCTGTATCTCGGTAGGCAAGCTTTACCAAAATAGCTTTGCCGCTAAAGCCAATAGCACCAAGCAGGGTTAGGATAACGCCAATAAATGTATCGTTGGTTGGTTTCAATAGTAAAGATTCCGTTAAAAAAAAGTATCAGCTTAAATTTTCATACACCACAGCCACACCCTGCCCTACACCTACACACATGGTAGCCAGGCCATACCTTCCGCCACGGCGTTTTAGTTCGTGTAGTAATGTAGTGCTAATGCGTACACCACTGCACCCCAACGGGTGTCCAATAGCAATTGCTCCGCCATTTACATTTACTTTAAATGGATCTAGTGCTAAATCCCGAATGCAGGCAATTGACTGAGAAGCAAAGGCTTCGTTCAACTCTACAATATCCAAATCAGCTATAGAAAGCCCTGCTCTTTGCAATGCTTTTTTTACCGCAGGTACTGGCCCAACGCCCATGATTGCAGTATCTACTCCGCATACAGCCATGCTCACAATTCTGGCAATCGGCTGTAAGCCAAACTGCTTAACTGCATCTGCATTGGCCAATAACATTGCCGATGCACCATCGTTAATACCGCTGCTGTTAGCTGCTGTTACTGTGCCTTCTTTTTTAAAAGCAGGTTTCAGTTTTGCTAACTGCTCCATGGTTGATAGTCGTGGATGTTCATCTGCCATGATACTATGCTTTTCACCTTTTGTAGTTATTATTTCTACGCTAACTATCTCATCGCTCCATTTACCAGCAGCCAAAGCATCTGCATATTTTTGCTGGCTATTCATTGCAAATAGATCCTGCTCCTCACGGCTGATGTTCCATTGTGTTGCAACATTTTCAGCCGTTTCTCCCATGGTAAAAGGGTAATATTTTTCGGCCAGTTTTTTATTAATAAAACGCCATCCCATGGTAGTATCGTACATCTCTGCATTGCGTTCAAATGGCTGTGTGGCTTTAGCCATTACAAACGGAGCCCTGCTCATACTTTCTACACCGCCAGCAATGTATAGCATACCATCACCACACTGTATGGCCCTTGCACTTTGCATAATAGCATCTAGCCCACTGGCACATAGCCGGTTTACGGTAATGCCGCCTACCGATACTGGCAAACCCGCCAGCAAAGCAGCCATGCGGGCTACGTTGCGGTTATCCTCGCCACTTTGGTTAGCCGCTCCAGCTATCACCTCTTCTATCCTATTTACATCTATTGATATATTTCTTTTCAGTAAATGCCTAATGGTTAGTGCCAACAAATCATCTGGTCTTATACCACTTAATGCCCCACCGTATTTACCAATGGGCGTTCTTACGGCATCTATTATGTACGCTGTTTCCATATTCCATTTATTTTTTTTGAATAGTATTTTTTGCGTTTTTATATAGCAATATCAGCAAACGAATAACACCACTTTTACAACACAAATCTTACAATCCATTCTCATTCTATTTAAAAATATCCTGCTACTGAATGGTGCAAAGAAACAAGATTATAGCCGTAGTTCTTGTATGTAATCAGGTGGCTGCTGTACACTACCAAAGCGTTAAAGGCAAGAAAACTGGCCGTTTATCACTTTACACAAATCCTACCTCACAAATGACATTTCTTAGTTTACCTTTACATCTCATCCTGCTGAAAAGTGGCTAAAATTTTTATCGTATGGCAAAGGCCAAACAATTCGAAAAGTTCATAAACAAGCCTGTAAAAGGTGCTAAAATTAAAGAAGCTTTCCGCCAGGAAAAGAAGGCGGCCATAAGAGAACGCCGAGAAGCAATAGAAAAGCATTTTGAAGAAAAACGCAGGTTAAAGGCAGAAGGCCAAAGCCAGCAAGGCACCAACGAAAAAAGAAGTTTTAAAGGAGAAGGCAAAAAACCTTACGGTAAAAATGCTGCCGCCAAACCTGCCTACAATAAACCGGTGGATGCCAAAGATGGAGCAACACCTACCAATCGTACTGCTAAAATATTTGAAAGCAATAAACCTAAAACAACATCCAAAAAAGCATTTGATAAAAAAGCTACGCCACACCCCAATAGCAGGGCTGCCATACTACCAGCAGCTAAACCTGCCAAGGCCGACTATAACAGAAAATCAACAAAAAATACCGACATTATTGGTGGCGATAGCCCTGTAGAAAAGCAATCTTCCAGGGCTAACAAACGGCCTTACGACAGAAAAAGCGATGGAGTGCCGCAGCCTGTTAAAAGCCGTGGAGCTAAAGCAGCCCCCGAAGCTCCTATTAATTACATGGATCTTACTGCCGAAGAAATGGCCATGAGCGATGGCGAATATGTAACAAAAGAAGCTAAGACTAGCCCCACAGATAGCAAAAAGAAAACCCGTATAAACCCAGCCGAAAAATATAAGAAGAAGGAAAAAGTGGCGATTCTGCCTTTTGGTAAAGCCCCGCAGCAAAAGAAAAAGGCAAATGGCGAAGCTGCAGAAGTAGCAAGCAACGATATGCCGCTTAATAAATTTTTGGCTCATGCCGGCCTTTGCAGCAGAAGGGATGCTGCTGACTTTATTAAGAAAGGTACTGTAACCGTAAATGGTGCAGTGGTAATAGAACCTGGCTTTAAAGTAACCGACGATGCCGATGTTAAAGTGGAAGGCAAACCCATTAAACGCAGCAAAAATTTAGTGTACATTTTAATGAACAAGCCCAAAGATTATATTACCACAGCCGAAGATCCGCAGGGCCGTAAAACAGTGATGGATATTATAAAAAATGCCACAACCGAAAGAGTGTACCCGGTAGGCCGCCTAGATAGAAACACAAGTGGTGTGCTACTGCTAACCAACGATGGCGATCTGGCTCAAAAGCTGAGCCACCCAAGTTTTGAAGTCCGTAAAATTTACGAAGTACGCCTAGATAAAACAGTTACAAAAGACGATTTTGAAAAAATACTGAGCGGTGTAAAGCTGGATGATGGCGAAGTACACGCAGATAGCTTAGCGTACGGAGATAAGGATAAAAGCGTTGTGGGCATAGAAATACACAGTGGCAAAAACAGGGTGGTTCGCCGCATCTTCGAACACCTTGGTTACGATGTTCGTGGGCTAGACAGGGTTATGTACGCTAACCTAACCAAGAAAAATGTGGAACGTGGCAAATGGCGTTTTTTAAATGATAAGGAAGTTAGGCTACTCAAGTATTTTAATAAGAGTAAAGGGAAAACTACTTAGTAGTTAGCAGTTTTTTTGTTGGCAGTTGGCAATCTTGTTTGTGGAGACTTCAATATTCAGGAATTTCAAAAAATAGAATTGTCAGTTAGTAAATCCATCGGAACCTCTCCGATATTGATTTGCTAACTGCCAATTACTTAACTGCCAATTATTTTATTGCCCACTAAAATTTTCGAACTTTGCAATTGGCTAAACCAAGTTTGTAATAGTAATTTAATTTTTAATTTCATTCTTGTATCTAGCGTAACTTATCCCTTTTTACCAGAGATAAAAAATGCTTTTAGCAAAGCAAATATTGCTGCCCTACCAAAACATATTACGATATATACTTTTGCCGGAGATAAAGATGCGGTGGGCTTGCAGGGGAAGGGGTTTTCGCAAATAATTAAAAATTGGAGAGCAGCCGGAGTTACAGATATTACCTACAAACTTTACCCCGGAGGCAGGCACGAAATGATGAACGATACCATTAGACCAGAAGTGCTGGGCGACATAGTAGTTTGGCTATCTAGGTACATATAAAAAGGGTCTGCATTGCTGCAAACCCTTCTAATAGTAGCATCCCAAAACGAAGGGAAACTAAAAAATCATTTATACCAAATTAATATCAAACTGAACCAGATTAACAAATTGTTGAATGCGTTCGTCTATTTCGGCTTTTGTAATTTCTTGCAAGCGGGTTGGGCCAAATTTTTCTACACAAAAAGAAGCCATGGCACTGCCTACAATAATGGCCGTTTTCATATTTGCAAAACTAATATCTTTTGTTTTAGCCAAATGACCAATAAAGCCTCCGGCAAAAGTATCGCCGGCACCGGTTGGGTCAAAAACATCTTCTAATGGCAGGGCCGGGGCAAAGAAAACATGGTTCTCATTAAACAATAAAGCACCGTGTTCGCCTTTTTTAATGATTATAAATTTGGGACCCATTTCCTGAATTTTCTTTGCAGCTTTTACAAGGCTAAATTCGCCACTTAACTGACGGGCTTCGCTATCATTTACCATTAATACATCCACCATCGTTAGCACTTCTTTCAGGTCGTCCATGGCTATTTCCATCCAAAAATTCATCGTGTCTAAAACAATCAGCTTGGGTCTTGTACGTAACTGTTGGATAACGCTTTTTTGCAGGCTTGGCATCAAATTACCAAGCATCAAAAACTCAGCACCCTGGTAGCTTTCGGGCACTTTGGGGTCAAAATTGGCTAATACGTTCAGGTCTGTTACCAAGGTGTCCCGGGTGTTCATATCTAAATGGTATTTGCCACTCCAGAAAAACGAAGGCTTATCGGCCACTTTTTCTACACCATCCACTTCCACACCACGGCTTTTAAGATCTTCCATAATGCTCTCTTCAAAATCATTGCCTACAATGCTGATTTGCTGAATCGGCTTTACAAAATTGCTGGCTGCATAAGCTACATAAGTGGCACTGCCGCCAACGATGCGGTCTGTTTTTCCAAAGGGTGTTTCAATGGCATCGTAAGCCATGGTACCGACTGCTATTACTGACATATTAAAGATTTTTTTAGTCTGGTGCAAACCTAAGGGATTTTTTGCAGCCTTGCTGCGGTTGGGGTTTTGGCAAAATGGAAGCGTATTTTCTGGCTTTCAATAGTTTCTAAAATACCAACGTTATCAATATTTTATAAAAATTAGTCAAAAAAAATACCAGTATTTACTCAATTTTTTTAGCTGTGCACATCTTTTCTGTAATGGGCCACAATGCCTATTTAAATTCTACAACGGCTGCAACCACATTAGGCAAGTTGCTAGCCATTTGTAAAAACGTGAACTTCGGCCACCCCGAAACCTTGATTGTTGGTTCATTTTACAAGGCGGCACTCCATAATAATTACCATGGCAAAAAAAGATATGATGTACCGCTAGAAAGACTTTGCCGAAGAAAAAATGCCGAAAAAAGAAAGGAGTGTACGAAGTTTACCTTACGATAAATATCTACGTAAACCGTGATTCCCACTTGAAGATTGTACCATTTGCCGCCGAAAATAAATCGGAAGGCAACTGGCATAAACTCATTTTTTTAACAAACAGGGCTTTGCCCAGGCAGGTACTAATTAATTTTTACAGCCCGAAACAGAAGCCACATAGAATGCTGTTTAGCCCCAACTAAAATAAAGCGCTACAACGACCCGTAGTTTGAACATCAAGCACTGTTTGCGCTAAAACACAAATTATGTGCCTTCCCTATTTATTTCGTAGTTTTTGTTGTGCGGTTGGCTAGTGGCTATTTTAGTGGTGTTAATATAGTAGAAAGACCTATTGAGTTAATGAATTGATTGTACTGAAAAACAATTTCGTTGTTTGGATTCAAAAAACAAAGTGTTGGATAAGCTACTTTATTGTGAAGCATTGCTAGTTGTTCTGCTAATTCGTGTATGCCTGTATTTGAGCCTGTTGGTTTATATCTAAATATTTTACCGTTAATTAAGACGCTCTTTTTCTCTTCCGCGTTAAGGTCTATGAAATAAAACTTTTCGTTAAGTATTTGTAACTATTCAGGCCGACATTACAAAAGGGCGTCCTTGAATGGCATCTGCGAGTGCTTGCATGATGGGGATTCCTTGTTTTTTTGCAGTAGCTATAT
>JAYUOV010000023.1:0-6757 GCA_043760535.1 Chitinophagaceae bacterium | reverse complement strand
TGTAATGGCAGGCCATACCACTACCCTTCCCATTACCCTCGATCAAATGATTTACCATGCCCAAAGCGTAGTTCGGGCCAGAGAAAGAAGCCTGGTAGTTGTAGATATTCCGTTTGGCTATTACCAATCCAATTCGGAAATAGCCCTGGCATCTGCCATCCGCATTATGAAAGAAAGTGGTGGCAATACCGTAAAGCTAGAAGGTGGCGAAGAGATTATAGAATCAGTAAAAAAGATAGTAAGTGCCGGTGTTCCGGTAATGGGGCATTTGGGACTAACGCCGCAAAGCATTAATAAGTTTGGCACCTATACGGTACGTGCCACCGAAGACTTGGAAGCCGAAAAACTAAAACGGGATGCACTGCTGCTGCAGGAGGCCGGTTGTTTTGCCATTGTTCTGGAAAAAATACCCGCCGACCTTGCCAAAGAAGTTACAGACAGCCTGCACATTCCCACCATCGGCATTGGTGCCGGCGGCTTTTGCGATGGGCAAGTGCTGGTAATGCACGATATGCTGGGTATCAATACCGATTTTAAACCCCGTTTTTTACGCCGCTACCTTAACCTCGATGAACAAATTACAACAGCCATACAACAATATATTACCGACGTAAAGAGCAAAGATTTTCCAAACGAAACGGAATCTTACTGATTTACAATTTAGGATTTATAATTTAAAAAGCTGGCAATACTAATCTACCAATCAACTAATAAACTAAACAATCAATCAGCCTACAAATGCGTATTGCCAGTTTTCTTTTAGCCTTGCTACTATTATCGTTTCCATCCTTCTCTCAACAAGAGGACGAACTCGATCCAGTAACTGTTACCGCCTCGCTTAGCCCGGTGGCACAATTTAAAACAGGCAGAAATATTACCATTATTAAAGGATCGGAATTTCAAAATCTTCCTGTTAACTCTATCGATGAATTGCTGCGATATGTGCCGGGTATTGAAGTACAGGCCCGTGGGCCAATGGGTTCGCAAAGTGATATTGTAATCCGTGGTGGCACATTTCAGCAAGTGCTGCTAATTATAGATGGCGTCAGATTGAATGACCCGCTTACAGGGCATTTCAATAGTTACATACCCATAGCTCCGGCAGAGATAGAACGAGTGGAAATACTCAAGGGAGCTTCATCTGCCATTTACGGAACAGAAGCGGTTGGCGGTGTTATCCATATCATTACCAAATCATTTTCTGCAGGTAAAAAGAAAAACGGCTTACAGGCACAACTAACTGGCGGGCAATATGGCCTGGCTAATGTAAGTGCTGGTGGCGTGTGGACTGATGATAAAAATACCATAGCCGGCGGCTTGCAAAGTAATCATGCTAACGGACAACAGCAACGGGGTACCAAAGGCTTTTTCGACCTTACCACAGTATCACTTTCTTATAGCCGAAAAATAAACGATGCCATGCAAGTAAGCTTTCGTACCGCTTTTGATAACCGTGATTTTGCAGCACAGAATTACTATACCAGTTTTAGAAGTGATACGGCAAGGGAAAAAGTAAAAAGCCAATGGAACCATTTAAAATTTGTGTACAACAAAAAAAAGCAACGCATCAGTTTGGATGCAGGCTATAAATCGGCCGATGATTTTTATAAATTTTCTTCGCTGGCATCAGCCAATCAAAATAAATCGAAGCTATTCCAAACCTTATTTACGTACAACAGGCAAGTGAGTGAGCAAACAGATATTACAATTGGCGGCCAGTTTTTACAAAAGAAAATAACCAGTAATGACAGAGGAAACCATCAGGTACATCAAACAGCCGGTTTTGTTATTCTGAACCAAAAAGTAGGTAAGTATATTACTATAAGCCCGGCCTTACGTTACGATTATAGCAGTGCAGCGGGTGCCGAACTAGTGCCACAGTTAAACGTTTCGTATAACCAAAACAACTTGCAACTTCGTGGCAGTGCAGGCAAAACCACCCGTGATGCCGACTTTACCGAACGATACAATAATTATGGAAAAGCATTGGTTACAAGCGGCAGTATTGGCAACCCTAATCTGCAATCAGAAACATCTTTCAGTTACGAGTTTGGTGCAGATTATTATCTGAAAAACAACCTAAAAATTTCATCATCCTGGTTTCAGCGGCGGCAAAAAGAATTGATAGATTTTGTAACCACGCCTTATGCAGATATGCCAAGAAAAGAAAATCTGATACCAAATGGTACTTATGCTTTTGCCCAAAATATTGCCAGTGTAAATACCACCGGCTTCGAAACAGATTTACAGTACAATAAAACATGGAAGCACCAAAGCCTTAGTTCCAATATAGGTGTGTTATGGCTCAAAAGCCGCAGCAGCAGCGCTACTCCGTCGTTTTACATTTCATCACATGCTACTTTTCTTACTAACTTTTCTGTTCAGTATCGTTTTAAGGCTTTCAGCATTTCATGCAATGGCATTTACAAAGAACGCCAACCAAGGGCCGCATCGGCCATTAATGCCGAAGTTTCTAAAAGCTATTTTTTAATGAATATGAAACTGGCAGCTGCAATACTAAAAAACAAGCTAAGTATTTTTACACAGGTAGATAATCTGTTTAATATTACCTACAGCGATTTACTTGGTTCGCCCATGCCTGCAAGATGGCTGATGGGCGGCATACAGCTACGATTATAAATAATTTAATGGCTTTAATAACAGTTCTTTTACAAACCTGTTTTCATATTTGGTGGCCGTGTAGTTTTTTGTAATTTTTTAGTTGCAAAAGAATCGTATTCTGAATTTGGTATCCGAAAGTATTAAAATATATAAAGTTTTAATTATTAAAATTCCAGAATTAAATTGAAAGACTGGATGAATTAAAAAAATTCCTAACTCTATATAAACAGAAGATACAAGCAGCCTCCGAATAATGCTGCCAGCAATGTGTTTAAAAAATTTACACTATTGTTACTAATGGCCCCATTATTCTCAAGGGTGGCACCTAATACACTGTCAAAAAAATTACCGATAGTACCTGCAATTACCACAATAAGAAACCTAAAATCAAAGCCATTACCCAAAGCATATATGGCTGCAATAATGATGCTTCCTGCCAGGCCGTATAAAGTTCCTTCTTGGCTTATTACACCATTAAGCCCTCTTATATCTTTTTTAAAACTTACGATATTGTAAAAATTTTTACCAAAAACATTACCTAGTTCCGAGGATAAAGTATCCGCCGTGGCAGATGAAAATGAAGCAGCTATCATAAGGCTGAACAGTAAGTAGTATTGTGGAAATATCCAGACACTTAATCCAAGTATTGCTGCTATACCTCCATTGGCCAAAACCTGTGCTGCATTGCGTTTGCCTCTATTACTCTCGGCAAATCCAAGCTTTTGTTTTTGCTGTATGCCAAACGTAGTAGCAACAGTAGCCAATACAAAAAAGGACGCCAGCATTATTAAACCAGTATAAGAAGCCCCAACAAAAATGCACATGGCCATCGCCACACCGATAACAGCCGCAGCAATAGTGAGTTTACGAAACACTACCGTAAGCACGGCAGCCAATAAAACAATCAGTAATACAATATAGAAATACATGGGTAAATATTCGGTGTTATCAGAATATTTGGTTTAAAGTTTGTGAGCTATCAATTAGGAACGGATTTTTATTTCACATAATATATATTATCTATATACTATGTCTGGTTTTCCTTTCGTTACTTTGGGAGTAACAGAAAGTGAAAAGCTCAATGACAAAAGCCCAAAAAAAACAAGAAATGTTTAGAAAGCCGCAGTGCTTTACCTATGTAGCACAGCTATCTTAACCGCAACATCAAGCATACCCATCAGTTTCTAAAATACTTTATAAAAATACCGCTAAAGATAAAAGCCTAAAATAACTTTTGGTTATTCAAACCATGTAGAGGCAGCAAAAGTTTATGTATGATAATGAAATGCATACGGCAAGAATCGTAAAAAAGCATAACGTCAGTATTCCTTACCCCGTGAACTGAAACCGCCTGTTATTCGCAATCTAAATACCTGATAGTAGCATTCAGTTGAAGGGAGTCCCGTAATGCTACGGGATTTACAACGTTCGCCAATGTCGCTACATCAGGGCACTGCTTTCGCTGGGTTCCACCGAAATAATCCACCGATATTCATTGGGGCAGGCGGGGCAAGCAAAAAAAGAAAAACTACGCAATCAAAACTGCGAAGAGTAAGGAGTTCTGAACGTAGCTAACACAGCGAATTATCGGTCGCCTCAAACGTATTGATGATTAACCTAAACTTAATTAAACAAATCGGGAAGTGATGCGCTTTGGATTAAATAAAGGTTTAGCCGAAAGACGGAAAGAATTAATTTTTTTCTCCAATAAAAATGCAGAAGGCCCTAAAAAAAAGTCAAGTGTCATTTGCAGCATAATCAGCAGATTTTTGGTAATCTCATAAATTCTTGAATTTCCGTACTCTTTTTCATTAAGAAATTCAACAAAAGATTTAAGCCAAAAAGGAAACCAATTATTCTAGAACACAAATAACACTCGACTATTACCACAACATCACTTTAATTTTAGGAACTACCTTTTTAAATGCTTTAATCAATATTTAGTGGAAAGGAAACAGGTGAAGGCAAACTATTCCAATACATGCCCATATCTGTCATAGCACCCGTAGCATTTACTGCAGGTAGCGGAGCAGGAAAGAAATAGGCATAACGTTCTACGTAAGAAAGAGTATTTAACCATTCTGTTGATAGCTTCATAAAATACTTATGTATCACCGGAGAAGTTCTGTTGATGTTTGCATTGTACTCGGTAATCCAAATTCTTTTGTCGGGGTATGTGCTACGCACCCTTTCTATGTAGGTTTTAAACCTATTAAAAACGGATTGTGCAGTAAGCGAATCTGTGGGTTGGTTATTAGTATGATTTCCCCAATCGTACCAATGTAAAGCCACTACATCCACCCTCAGTTTTAAATTTTTGGCTGCTGCCATAAAATCAGTAAGCCACCTGCCAGCACCAAATGCTGCATCTTGGGTACAAGCCGGTGATACCATTCTTAAGCCAGTGGCCAACATAATTTTATACCTGAATGTAGCTGTGTCAATTATTGGAATGTTAGATTGGGGTATATGATCAGGTTCGTTAAAAGATAAAAGGTGATCAACATCACTCCTGTTAACAAGATAATTTACGTTGTCGGGTGTAGCTGATCCTTTTCCCCAAGTCATGGGCACAAATTGCTGTGTGCCAAACGATGGCCTGTTAATACTCCAACCATAATACCATGATGAAGTAAAGGTTTTCACAACATTGCTATCGGTGGCTGCAAATCCTTTTTTGGTACCATTTACAATTGTTTTATACCGCACAAAAGAAACCTTACCGCGTAATTCGGCAGGCAAGGTGGCTTTAATTGGCGATTGTGAAGCTACATAACAAACAGACTCTCCGCTTCCGTCGCTGTTTTCGGCTAGTACTACCATAAACCCTTTAGGTAAATAAAAGGAAACAATGGCATCATCAAAACCCGTAGGAAGTGGCTTAAATTTAGGAAATCCATTATTCAATACTGTATAAACAGTATCCGGAGCTAAATCTATACGGGGTGTTGACAGATCCTGACCTTTAGAAATAGTTAGCAAAGTGCCTTGCGAAAAGGCAGGACTAGGTATAGGTGGAATTGTAAACTTATTTTTTCTGCACGAAACAAGGGATAAAACCAACATGCTTTGGAGAAACAATCTAGTAATCATTTTGTATAATTTTTTATGTAAACAATGTTATTACCTGCTCAAGATGGATACTAAACTATTACCGTAGTTTTTTTGGGTGAAAAATACTCACGGCTATTGAAACAGGGTGTGTAAAAAACATCAAAACCAAGTAGGTTTTGATGTTTTTTAAATTCGGTTTATCTCCATAATGGATTTTGAACCAGACTGGCATTAGCATTTAAATCTGAAAGTGGTATTGGAAATACTTCGGATTTACCACCAGGCATATAAACAGGCAGGTAACCAGCTATATTGTCTGCGGCGGCGGTTAATGTAGCAGCCTGCATAGTTCCCCAACGTTTAAGGTCAAAATATCGAAGCCCTTCACATGCAAGTTCCACTCTTCTTTCACGCCTTACTAAATCTCTTAAAGCTCCCTGGGTTAGGCTGTTGCCTTCTACTGCCTGCACAGTTGGCATTGCCACCCTTGCCCGTACCTGATTTAAGAGGGTATATACTTCGGGCAATTGGTTTCGTTCTACCAAAGCCTCGGCTCTCATAAGTAACACATCTGCATACCTTAATATAATAAAATCTTGCCCTCCAGGATTACCAAAGCCAATACCTGTGGATGATGGCCCGTTTCTTACATACTTTTTAAGACCAAACCCTGTAGCTGTATTTCCTGTAAACCTTGTAATTGGCGAGGTATTAAAAGTGTCGTTTCTAAAATAAATAGTGGCACCTAAACGGGGGTCTCTGTTGTTTTTTGGCAAAGTAGCATTGTACAAAGGCGAGGTAGTAATGGACCTTCCATCTGTGCAATAATATTCCCTTACAAGATTGGGCATAGGGTTTTGGTCAACTTTAGGAACACCGGCAAATGTGGCGGAAAAGGTTTCACCGTTTGATGAAATATCTTGGTTAAACCTTACCGAAAACAGAATTTCTCTCGACAATTCGCCTTGCTCTGTAAATAGTTGAGCGTAATTACTATTAAGGGTATAGCCTAGGGTTAAGATGGAAGCAGTTGCATCTAACACGCCTTGGTAATCTTTGTTATACAATTGAAACCTGGCCA
>JAYUOV010000022.1:0-2417 GCA_043760535.1 Chitinophagaceae bacterium | reverse complement strand
CACTAAGCGTAAAAACTACTGCTTCACTATTTTGATTTTCTGCCGATAGAGCAATGTTTGTTTCCGTTGACATCCCATCATTTTCATTAAAACCATTTCCATTTTCATGGTTTTTTTTAGCTTTTTCGGATTCATTTTTAGTCTAGGATTTAAAAAGTAAACTACAAATACTTATCCTAAACCAATCCGCCAATCTGTCTTACACTAAAGCCTTAGCATCATTATTGCCAAATCGTTATATCTTTCTAAGTTTAAACACCGAAATCAACATGAAACTACTCTTACAATATCTTAAACCATACAAAGGGCTGGTAATGCTAGCCTTGTTATTAGCGGCCATCAACCAATGTTTTTCACTACTAGATCCTTACTTTTTCGGTAAAATGTTCGATCAATATGCCGTTCATGCACAAGAAACCGGGCATTATGATGCTGCTAATAAGTGGGTAGCCGAAGGCCCACGTTCACAATCGGACTTTGTTTGGGGCATCCTTGGTTTTCTTGGTATTCTCATTACTGTGGCCATGATTTCTAGAATAGCCAAGGCTTTTCAGGATTATTTTGGCAATGTAGTGGTGCAAAAGTTTGGTGCCAGGCTATTTACCGATGGGTTAAAACATTCACTTAAACTTCCCTACAGCGATTTTGAAGATCAGCGGAGTGGCGAAACACTTAGCATTTTAACCAAAGTACGTACCGATACCGAAAAATTCATTGTGTCGTTTATCAATATTCTATTTGGCCTTTTAGTAGGAGTCATCTTCGTTTCGGTATATTCATTTTCATTGCATTGGTCTATTATGCCAGTGTATTTTGGCGGCATTGTTTTCTTATCGGTGCTCACGGGTTTTTTAAGTAAAAGAATAAAGGTTATCCAAAAAAATATTGTAAAAGAAACCACTTCTTTGGCGGGAACCACAACCGAAAGTCTACGTAATATAGAACTGGTAAAAAGCCTTGGCCTTACCGAGCAGGAAATAAAAAGGCTTAACAATAATACCTACAAAATACTGGGGCTGGAACTGCGGAAGGTAAAAAGCATCCGCACACTTAGTTTTATACAAGGCACATTTGTAAATGCCTTGAGGCAAATAATTATGTTTATGCTGCTCTGGCTGGTTTTTAAAAATGAAATCACCCCCGGACAGGTAATGACACTCACTTTTTATTCCTTCTTCATCTTCGGGCCTTTACAGGAAATCGGCAATATCATCATCACCTACCGAGAAGCCGAGGCATCGCTTAGCAATTTCCACAACCTGATGGAAAAGAAGCCTGAGCCGAAACCAGATACACCAAAAGATTTCGGTGCAGTGGAAGAGCTGGAATACAAAAACGTTTCATTTAAACATCAGACTGCGAGTACCTATGCTTTGCAAAATATTAGCTTCGATGCAAAGAGTGGCGAAACATTGGCCTTTGTTGGCCCCTCTGGCTCTGGTAAAAGCACATTGGTAAAATTACTGGTAGGCTTGTACCGCCCCGAAAGTGGTTCTATTGAGTATAATAATGTAGATGGAAAAGACATAGACTTCGACCAACTCCGCACCCAAATTGGGTTTGTAACACAAGACACACAGCTTTTTGCAGGTACTATAAAAGAAAATTTATTATTTGTAAACCCCGATGCCACCGATGAAGAAATGCTGGAAGCTTTGAAAAAATCGGCCAGCCATGGGCTGCTTTCCAAAGCAGATAATGGCATTAATACTTTAATTGGTGAAGGCGGCATTAAAATTTCAGGCGGCGAAAAACAACGTTTGTCCATAGCCCGTGCTTTGCTCCGCAAACCCAGGTTACTTATTTTCGACGAGGCCACTTCTTCGCTAGATTCTTTAACCGAAGAAGAAATTACAAATACCATTAAGCAGGTAAGCCAGCTAGGTGAACAAATAACGGTACTTATTGCTCACCGCCTCAGCACCATTATGCATGCCGACCGCATTTATGTGTTAGAACGTGGCGAAGTGGTAGAAACAGGTAACCATGAAGAGCTGATTGCAGAAAAAGGGCTTTACTATGCCATGTGGCGGCAGCAGATTGGCGAAAGAAAAAAAATGGATGCTATTAAGCCGGTGATGAATTAAGTTTAATTGAAAGGCATCTACGAAAAGTACCACACAAGCCCGCCATAGTACCAGTAGCCCTTAATAGTAATAACCACATTTGCAGCATGATGTTAATAGCTGGTTATGCAGGAGCTGTGTTAATGGGCTTAAGCCTTGGGCTTATTGGTGGAGGCGGCTCTATACTTACGGTACCTATTTTGGTATATCTGTTTGGCTACAGCCCAGCTATGGCCACTATATATTCTTTATTTCAGAACTCCTTACCTACGCCTTTAAATGTGGTTATTATTCGTAAAAGCTTTTAGTGCTTATTTTTAGCGCATGCAATTACAGTTACCGATATACCCT
>JAYUOV010000021.1:0-6787 GCA_043760535.1 Chitinophagaceae bacterium | reverse complement strand
AAACAGAAAAACAAGAGTAAAAAGAAAATAACATATTAAAATAAAATTGTAACTTAAAATGCGGCACTTACAAAATATGGGTTTTTAGAGATGCCCTTTAATAAACTGATTCATTAAGTGTAATCTCCAGAATGGTGGATGATGGATTTAATGAATAATCTACACTGCTAATAGTAATGGTATTGTTTTTATTTTTAACCCAAGGAAGTACTTTTCCATCATAAAGATTTATAACCCTGGCCACTTTTTTATTTCCTATTGATTGGGTTGTAAACTTGCCAGATTTTAAATCACGGTATCCTTCGTATATATGACAGTAGATTTTTTTACTATTGAAAGTAAAACCATATTCGCCAAAAAGTGGCTGCCATGGCCCCCCTCTTGTATTGTAAATACCGTTTCCCACCTTGGTTAACCAAGTTCCCATTTTAAGAATAACATCTTGTTGATTTTGCGGAATTACACCTTCTCTATCGGGGGTTACATTTAAAAGTAAATTTATATTTCTAACCACACTATTAGATAAAAAAACAACTACGTCTTCAAAACTAAAGACTTTTGAATTGGGTTTAAACCCCCAACCACCTTGTTGTAGGCTTACACATTTTTCACCATATTGCTCATAACGAATATTACCAGAAGTAGAAGACCCACCTTCTTCTGCATGTATATCTCCAATCCATGAAAAACGCTCGTTTACTACCATATCGGGTTGATATTTTCGAACCAATCCCATTATACCTAATGGCTTGCCCGTTTCCACATCCTTAGTTGAGTATAGTTCCTTTACCGGCCACTCATTATTAGGCTTTTGAAATTTACCTGGTTCCCAAAAAGCTTCTTCTAATTCACTATTTACAGTTTGTCCTAACCAGCCGCCATCCCAAAACATATAATCAATGGTGCCATAATTTTTTAGAAGCGTTGTAACCTGTTCATATACTTCCTCTTTCATTGCTCTTGCATCTTCTTTATGCCATGCTGCAGTTTTATAACCCCAAACATTTGGTTTACAATCTTTGCCAGTAACGTCGTAATACCCCGGGTAACGCCAACTCATGGGAGAATAATACAACCCTACGTGAATGCCTGAGGCTCTTACAGCATCTGTATATTCTTTTATAAAATCCCGTCCTAAATCCTTTTTGCTTGTCCAACTGCTTGGGTGCTTACTATCAAATAAAGCAAATCCATCATGATGCCTTGATGTAAGAGCGATATATTTCATACCTGATTTTTTGGCGATACTTGCCCACTCGGCAGCATTAAATTTAGATGCAGTAAATCCTTTTTCAGGATCACGTGCCCTTCTCTGGTAATATTCATGCCCCCAAGCTTCCTGATGCCTCACCCATTCGCTCCCTTCGGGCATAGCAGCATATACACCCCAATGAATAAACATTCCAAATTTATCATTCAAAAACCAATCCAATTTTTTATCGGGTAATTGAGCCACACCATTTTCTTCTTTCAGTATTCTTTTAGGTATTTGTACAAATTCCTGCAATTGTGGATTTGGTGCTTCCCCCAAATAGGTTAACTCTACCTGATCTGCAAAACCGCTACCATTTCCCGACGGATGGATGAAAGCTATTAAAAGTTTCGTTGTACTGAATGCTGTTTGAAAATCAATACTAACTTTAGTATATTCTGTAAGTGAACTGGAAACAGATTTTGCAGCACCTCCATAATCACTTACCATAAATTGTACCTCTTCCGCACCAGATTCTGCTTTAACATAGGCTGATATTCTATAAAGACTGTTAGATTTTACTTTGGTTTCCTGCCTGCAGAAAGCCCTTTCCGGCCCAATTTTAACGGCATATTGTCCAGAGTATGCTGCGGTGGTTATTGAAGAAAACTTGGTACTCCAGTGCTTCCATCCTTCCAAATTACCCGTTTCAAAACCGGCATTTGTAATAAAACGAGAATCATCTACAAATACAGTTGTTACAGCTTGTGCATAAATGGGTAGTTTAAGTATTAAAAGTATTGCAACTATTATTACTTTGAATTTAAAGAAAATAGGAAAATTCATTTATTAGATTTTATGTGTACGTTATTTTCATTAGTTGTATTTCAATTTTTTTATTACAATATCTTTTTACAGGCTTAAATTTTTTTCAATTGTTTACTGATGCTTTATATTTAATTTTTTCGGAAATTGAAGCCAAAGCAATAGATAAAATTAACCTGTATATTTCGATATGTCCTACTTTTTCAACATTAATCTAGCATCAATTGAAATTCATTTTTTAGTATTGGGTTCATACTTAATATAAATGCATTTTAATGCATAATAATCTTTACTGATTACCCGTCTATTTTCTATACGATTTCGATGATTGCTTCGATACAGCAATATGGTTAATACCAGATGCTCCATTAGACTGAGTAATCTTTAACCTGAGCTTTTCAGCAGTAATTTCAAAAGGTAGATGTATTATTTTACAGGCACCAATCAGTTCTCCCTTAAAAAAAGTATCCCATTTTCCGTTATTAAAAGATTGTAGTTCAAACTCTTTAATTTTAAAAATACGAAGTAGAGAAAATTTATCTCCCAAATCTTTAAGTATGGCATTTTCAAAAATACTAATACGATCAAAAGATGTGGGGGTTTGAAACGTTATTTCCAAATCGGCAGTAGAGTCACTCGCCATCCAATAAGACTCAAGGCTAAAATCATTTGCCTTGACAGCTTCGTGTTCTTTTACTTCGCTGCTTGCGGTTATCTGTTGATTGAAAGCTGCATTTACGGGCCCTGTAGGCAACTTACTTTTTCCACCACGAATACCTAATCTATCTGCAAGTTCTAAGATACGAATCATCTCATTTGTTCTGATGTTTCCTGTTCTGTCTGGAGGAACATTAATAATCATGATATTATTGTTGGCTGTACCCCAGTAAACGAGTTCTTCTAACTCATCTAACGGTCTTGCAGCCAGCACATTCTTTTTTTGAAACCAGTTCCATCTGTCTGATAAACAGATTGTATGTTCAAAAGCAAGGTGATACATTTTTCCATCGTATTCATACATTTTAGGATCGTTCCACCTAACAAAATTAGGATCCTTAATACGAAAATCAACCGGAAAATACCTGATTGGATCACCATCTTTATAATGTTCCGGAAGTTGAATCTTATTGCGATTGGTGGGCTGTCCGATTGTATGATTTACTGTAAGCATACATTTGGGCTGCATTTGTTTTACATATTTGTAAACTTCCGGAATATCCCAATCGGCCTCTTTTTTATCCCATCCTCCATCAAACCAAAGCTCACAGATGTCGCCATAATTCGTCATCAATTCCGTTAATTGGTTTTTCATGTATTTATTATATTCTACCTTGTTTTTGTATGAAGGTTCGTGCCGATCCCATAATGAATAATACAGTCCTAGTTTGACTCCATACTTTTTGCAGGCCTTGGCTACATCGCTTATAACATCTGTTTTTACTGGCGATGATGCTACATCATAATCTGTAAAATTGCTATTCCATAAGCAAAATCCATCGTGATGCTTGGTAATTAGAATCACGTATCTAAATCCAGCCTCTTTTGCTACTCTAATCCATTGGTCGCAATCCAAATTTGATGGATTGTAACTAGTAGCTGGCAAAGTTCCATTGGACCATTCTATTTCATTAAACGTATTTATACCAAAATGGATAAACATGCCATAGCCACGTTCTACCTGACTTAGCTGCGATTTGTTTAGTTTTATAGATGGAACCGGCTGCGCTTTTGCACTAGTACCTAACAAAAGAACAAGTAATATTACTAAAATATATGATTTCATAATATATTGGTTATTGTTACTTATATTCAAGAATGGTAATACCTGTTTTCTTAAAATAATCATGTGTAAAATATAAAAAAACAATTTAAAGATTACTCAAATAAATAAACTGCCTACTCCTTTTGATAAATTCTTACATAATCAATTATATACTGAGATGGAAGTTGGGTGCTTTGTAAACTTCCTCCGCGGTTTCCGCCTAATGCAAGGTTTAGTAATACATAATGCGGTTGACGAAAAGGATTTTTTCCATCAGATTTGTTAATGACTGTGTTGAGATCTATTACATTTAATAATAAATCATCTACATAAATTTTCATTTGGTTCTCATCCCAAATTAATACCCATACATGAAATGCATCAGCCCATTTCTTTCCACCCAGGCTATCCATTTTCACAGAAGCGCCATCCCAAATAGCCTGAAATCTTTGTTTACCGGCATGAGCAAAGTTGGCAAGTATTTTATCATCGTAATATTCCATAATATCTACTTCACCGTTAGATGGCCACTCACCTGAAACACCCAGTGTCCATATTGCGGGCCACAATCCAGTTTGTGCATCAATTTTTGCTCTAACTTCTATTTTACCATACTGAAAAGCATGCTCCTTTTTCATTACCAAACTGGAGGAAGTGTATTGAATACTCTTGTATTTCGTTTTCCATTTATTACTTTCTGATAAATAGTTGGGATTAGGCTTTTCTTCTTTTCTTCCGGTTATTACCAAAAAACCATTTTCGCAAGAAGCATTTTCTTCTTGATACCATTGTGCTTCATTGTTTCTTATAAACCCTTTTTCAAATGTCCATTTTGTGGTATCGGGCAATCCATTTGTATCGAATTCATCTGACCATAAAAGTTTATAACCCTGCATACTTTCAGAGTCAAAAATTTTACCAGTATTAACCCATGGATAAACTAAATAAATAAACATTGATAAAAACAAAAACGGCATTTGCAAAATTTTAATTGGAAAATGAATATACCATAGTAGAGGTTATCAGTGGAAACAAACTATGCATTTTAGTGGGTCTAACGTTCCAATTAGCCTCAATTTTTTAACCCTACATCGTTTCCTTGTTCAGCGAAAGTGTGGTGTTTTAAATCCATTAATCGGAATTAGCACTTAGGTCGCACTTGTGAAGTAGAATATTTATATTCGGAGAATGGATACGTTCTAAAAATTAAAAACCGTGAACTCAATAAGTTTTCATATGAAATTCAGTGATGATGATTGTTGTTTAGAATACTTGTTGATGATAAAATCGAAGTTGGGTTATAATTGTAAAAAGTGTGGCAATAAAATATTTTGCGTTGGTAAATCTAAGTACTCAAAACGCTGTACCAAATGTAAATATGATGAGAGCGCTACAGCCAGAACCATGTTCGATAAGGTGACATTTTCAATTTAAACCTGCTTCCACATTATTTTTAAAATTTGTACAAAAATCAAAGGCATGTCTGCTTTGGAAATTTCAAAGGAATTCGAAACACTTGTAATGACTTGCCTGAAATTTAGGTGGAAAGTGCAACAAGCCATGGCAAGTAGCAAACATTTTCCATTAAATGGGGAGGTACATATTGATGAATTTTATATTATTGCACCTGAAGAAGATACTCCTGGAAGAATGCACGGTAAAAAGCGATTGGTAGTCATAGCATTGGCAATAATAGATGGAAAGCATTTGGGCAGGGCTTATGCAAAAATGATAGAAGAAGCCACTACCAACGATATTTTATCATTCATGCAACATTATGTGGATGTGAAGGCAAGGGTTATATCGGATAAGTGGGCAAGTTATATTTCTATAAAATATACCTATCCATTTTTGGACCAACGGATATCGGAGAGCGGAAAACGTTTCAAAGAACTGCATTTTCACATTATGAACATTCAAGGGTGGCTACGTGGCATTCATCACCATTGTAGCAAAGAGCATTTACAGGGTTATCTAGATGAGTATCATTTTCGTTTTAACAGAAGAACAAACATGACTATAATTTTTCATGTACTTATCGAACGTATGATGCAGACAACACCCAAGCAATTAGAAAATATTCAAAAATCAAGTGCGACCTAAGTGCTAATTCCTATCATATAATTTTTGTTCATTTTGCAGTGAACCATTTATAGTTCGGCTTATTACCCATTATTAGTTTTAATGTTCCTCCTTTTAATATTTCGTTGTGTGTAAAAGAATATTTATTCAATTTTTTTCCATTTAAAAAGGCTGCTTGAATATATTTATTCTTCTCACTTACAGAATTAGCTATCATAGTAAATTTTTTATTGTTTGGCAAACTAATAGAAGCTTTTTCAAATAAAGGACTACCCAAAACATATATTTGAGATGCTGGAAAAACGGGATAAAACCCTAGTGAAGAAAATATATACCAAGCTGACATTTGTCCGCAATCTTCATTACCAATTACGCCATTTGGATCATCATGATAAAATTCTTTCATGATATACCTTACCTTTTCAGCAGTTTTCCATTGCTGATTGGCATAAGCATATAAATAGGCAATATGGTGGCTTGGCTCATTGCCATGAGCATATTGTCCAATCAAACCCGTTAAGTCATCCAATGCTTCATTTGAAGCCTCTTTTATTGAAAAAAATGTATCCAGTTTTTGAATAAATGCATCCTTGCCCCCTACTAAAGAAATAAGCCCAGGAATATTTTGGGGAACTAACCAAAGATATTGCCATGCATTTCCTTCTGCATAATCTGCTGCCCAAGGTTTGGTAGATTTAATTGGATCAAAATTTGAATTCCAAGATCCATTGGATTTTTTCCCCCGAAAAAATCCGGTTGACGAATCGTAATACAATCGGTAATTTTCTGAGCGCTTATTGAAATAAATATAGTCGTCCGTTTTACCCATTGCCTTTGCCATCGCTGCTATACTTGCATCACTAATTGATAACTCAAGTGCTGTTGCAACAGTTCTTCTAATATTTACATCTGAAGGTATTAATTCT
>JAYUOV010000020.1:0-6787 GCA_043760535.1 Chitinophagaceae bacterium | reverse complement strand
TAAGCTTCACCACCCTAAACTTCTAAACTTCTAAATTTCTAAGCCTTGCTTTCTATAATAAAAACCGGACTGTTAGATACCCTGCAAGATGCTGGACGCATTGGCCAAGCCGCATCTGGCATTAACCGAAATGGCCCCATGGATAGTTACGCAATGCAGGTGGCAAATGCACTGGTAGGAAATATGCCGAGCGAAGCCGTAATCGAAATGCATTTTCCGGCAGCCACTATTTGTTTTAATAAGGCGGCCCTTATCGCTTTTTCTGGTGCCGATTTTGATGCAGTTACAGATGGCACTTCTTTACCTGTAAACAAGCCATTACTGATACCTAAGGGTACGGTTGTATCTTTTATAAAGAAAATTTATGGCAACAGGCTATACCTGGCAGTTAGTGGTGGGTTTGCTGTAAAGCCTTGGCTACAGAGCGTTTCAACCAATCTGGCAGCAGGTGCTGGTGGGTTAAATGGGTGTAAATTTATAAAGGATAACACCATTGCATTTAAAAAAACGGCACCATGGCAAACTACCATATTAAAAATTTTACCGTGGCGTGCCGATACTGCTTCGGCTTATATAGATGCCCATTATTACTATTTTATTAAAGGCCCTGAATGGGACTGGTTAGCTCCGCAATCTCAGCACTTTTTTTTACAATACCCATTTACCATAGCCACGCAAAGCGACCGAATGGCCATTAGGCTGCAAGGAGAAAAAATGACAACAATTAAAACTGAGGAATTGGTTTCTGCTGCTGTAACTATGGGTACAATGCAGCTGCTACCCAATGGCGAAGTGCTGGTGCTTATGGCCGACCACCAAACCACGGGTGGCTACCCACGAATAGGCACCATCATTAGTGCACATTTACCCAAATTGGCACAGGCTGTGGCAGGCTCTTATGTACACTTGCTACATGTGGAGCAAAAGATGGCAGAGGCACTACTAATAGCCCAGCAAAACCAACTGAATACATTGCAGGCTGCTTGTAAGTTTAAGCTAGATGGGGTTTTCACAAAACTATAAGGTGTATTTTATACATGAATTTATTTTAAACGGGCGATAAGGCTTTATAGGTTTTAGCAGTAATCACATACTTAAAACACCACCAATGCCACTACAAATAGACCTTAACTGCGACATGGGCGAAGGCATGAAAACGGACGCTTTAATCATGCCATTTATTTCATCGGCCAATATTGCTTGTGGCTATCATGCAGGCAATGATGAAACGATTAAAAAAACAGTAGCATTATGTTTAAAAAACAATGTGGCCGCAGGTGCCCACCCATCATTTTTTGATAAAGAAAATTTTGGCAGAAAAGAACAATATTGGGATGATAAAATGCTCTATGATTTGGTAAGTGAGCAGCTATATTATTTTGTTACAATAGCCTTTTCCATGGGCTGTATTATGCACCATGTAAAACCACATGGGGCATTGTATAACATGGCTGCCAAAAACAAGAACCTGAGCCGTATTTTGGTAAAAGCCATCAAAGACTTTGATCAAAATCTTTTGGTATATGGGCTTAGCGGCAGCCATCTTGTTTGCGAAGCAGAAGCGATAGGTTTAAAAGCGGTAAGCGAAGTTTTTGCAGACAGAACGTATCAGAATGATGGTTCGCTAACACCCCGCTCTCAACCCGGCGCTTTAATAACCGAAACCCACATAGCAGGAGAGCAAGTACTGCAAATGATACAGAATCAATCTGTTACAACACAGGATGGCATTACATTAGCCATAAAAGCAGCCACCATTTGCATTCATGGAGATGGTGTACATGCAGTAGCCTTTGCTCAGGCAATTCACCAACAATTAAAAGTCCATCATATTGAAATCAAAAATATTCGACAAAAAGTATGCCACTAGCATTGGGGCAGCATTTTTAATGGCTACTTCGGCTATTGGCCCCGGATTTATTACCCAAACAACTGTGTTTACCCAGCAGCTATTTACTAGCTTTGGCTTTGTTATACTTATTTCTATATTGCTGGATATTGCTGCCCAGTTAAACATTTGGCGTATCATTTGTATAAGCGGTTTACGGGCTCAAGATTTAGCCAATAAAGTAGTACCCGGTGCAGGTTATGTACTTGCCATTTTAGTAGTACTGGGCGGCATTGCATTTAACATTGGTAACATTGGTGGCTGCGGCCTTGGCATGCATGTTATTACAGGTATAGATACAACCTACGGAGCCATCGTTAGTGGTGTTATTGCATTGTTTATTTTTTGGTTTAAAGAGTTTAGTAAAAGCATGGATGTGTTTACTAAAATATTGGGGGTGGCAATGTTGCTACTTACATTGTTTGTGGCTTTACAATCGCACCCCCCAGTAATGGCTGCTTTAAAACATACCATAATGCCGCAGGTAATTAATACCAAAGCCATTATAACATTGGTGGGTGGTACTGTGGGTGGGTATATTAGCTTTGCCGGTGCCCACCGCTTGTTAGATAGTGGCACTATCGGCGAAGCCGCATTGCCACAAATAAACCGTGGCAGCATACTTGGTATTGTAATGGCAAGCACCATGCGGATACTACTGTTTTTAGCAGCTCTAGGTGTGGTGGCGGCAGGTGTGTTACTAAGCGATACTAACCCAGCCGAAACCGTTTTTAGTTCGGCTGCAGGCAATATTGGCCGCAGTATTTTTGGGCTGGTGTTGTGGGCGGCTGCCATCACATCTGTAGTAGGGGCAGCATATACATCGGTTTCTTTCCTCTATACTTTTCATCCCTGGCTACAGAAGAATAATCGGTTACTCATTATGGGCTTTATCATTTTATCCACCATTTTATTTGCTTTTATTCAAAAGCCACCCAAAGAAATCTTGATTGCTGCCGGGGCTTTAAACGGGCTCATTTTGCCAGTTTCATTGGGCCTGATGTTGCTGGCCAGCCATCGCACAAAATTGTTTGGCAACTACCGGCACCCATGGTGGCTCCGGCTTTTGGGCTGGCTGGTGGTAGCAGTTATGGGCTGGATGGGTTTTATTGCATTTGTTTAACCCGGTGAAATTTTACGAGCGGGGAAACCGTGAAAATGGGTCAATTGGTCATTGATTGTACCACGCAACGCATAAAACCAAAAATATAAATTTGGGCACCCGGGCGGGCTATCCGTTACAAGTCCGCAGCCGCATCTCGTACACTCCAGCTTCGCAATGTATGCACCCAATGCGGCTTTGCGGGCTTTTCACTACTATCCCTGGTGCAGCCCCGCTACCAAACTTTCCAGTATCCAACATTCACTCATTAGCCAGTAGTTCGGCATGAGTTCAGAACACCTTACCCTGATAACCCCTAACCCTCAGAACTCCTTACCCTGAGAACCGAAACCACTTATTATTCGCAGTCTAGAAGCCCAATAGTAGCTGCCTCATCCGGCCTTTGGCCACCTTCTCTAGCCTCATCCGCCTTTGGCACCTTCTCCAAATGGAGAAGGGAAATGGATGCCATTGCGTTTGAGAAGGGAAGCGGAACAAGGGTATGTCCTTGAACGGAGTCCCGTAATGCTACGGGATTTACAACGTTCGCCAATGTCGCTCCATCAGGGCACGGCTTTCGCTGGGTTAAAAAAGAAAAACTATGCAATCAAAACTGCGAAGAGTAAGTAGTACAGAATATAAAAAAGCCCCGCCAAAATTGGCAGGGCTAATCTCAATTCTAATATCTACATACTTAATACTAATATCTACATACTGGCTCTAAGGAAAAATACCCAACTCTGCATAAGTAGTACCTACTTTATTAATGGCTACCACAAAAGCTGCAGTACGCATATTTTCTATTTCGGGGTTAGCACGCCAGCAGTCCATAATTTCTCTAGTAGCAGTAATCATGGTTTCTTCTAGCCCGCTGCGAACCAGATCTACTTCATCGGCACCATGCAGTATAAATTCCCTTTCTTTCTGGCTCACGGTTTTTCCGGTTAGGCCTTCTATTTGGCCCAGTATATGGGTATTCATACTTTCATTAAAACGCTTTTCCATACGGCCGTAGCGTACATGGCTCAGGTTTTTTAGCCATTCAAAATACGATACGGTTACGCCACCTGCATTGAGGTACATATCTGGTATTACCAACACACCTTTTTGGGTAAGTATATCATCCGCATCGGGTGTTAAAGGGCCGTTAGCAGCTTCGCCAATAATCTTTGCTTTTATACTTCCGGCATTATCTTTATTAATTACATTTTCTAATGCGGCAGGTATTAAAATATCGCATTCCATTTCTAATGCATCGGCACTGTTGGCAAAGTTGGTACTACCCGGGAAATTTAAAATAGAACCAGTGGTTTTGCGGTGGTTAAATACAGCATCTATATCCAATCCTTCGTTGCTCCATATTGCACCTTCGTACTCTGCCAGGCCTACTACTAAAGCCCCTGCCTGCTGAAAAAACAATGCACTATGATAGCCCACATTACCAAGCCCCTGCACTACTACACGCTTACCTTCTACACCTAAAGTAAGGCCTAGCTTTGCCATTTCGGCTTCCATGTTGCACACTTCTTTTATGCCAAAGAAAACACCGAGGCCGGTAGCTTCTTTACGGCCTCGTACACCGCCTTGCGAAATGGGCTTACCAGTAACACAACCTGCACTGTCTATTTCGCCGGGGCGAAGCGATTGGTACGTATCTACAATCCAGCTCATTTCTCGTTCGCCGGTGCCGTAATCGGGGGCCGGTACATCCACACCTGGGCCTATAAAGTTTTTTTTAACCAACTCCGATGTGTAGCGGCGGGTAATTTTTTCAAGCTCGTACACACTGTAGCTGCGAGGGTTTATTTTAATACCGCCCTTACCACCACCAAAAGGTACATTTACAATGGCACATTTGTAAGTCATTAGTGCAGCAAGTGCCATTACCTCATCCTGATTTACGGCATCGCTAAAACGGATACCGCCTTTGCAAGGACTTTTGTGCTGGCTGTGCTGCACTCGGTATGCCTCTATTACTTCAATGCTGCCATCGTCTCTTTTAATAGGGAAACGAATCTGATAGACAGCATTGCATTGTTTAATCTGCTCTAAAATACCAGGCGTTATGGTGGTAAATTTAGAGGCTTTGTCGAAACTTTTTTCTACACTGGCAAAAAAGCTGTAGCCATTTACTGAAGACATAGTTTTTAATTTTATGGTTTGGCAATCGTTTAAAAGTGGTTACTGGTCAGCGAGTAAAAAGTCATTGAGTCATTGAATTATCAGGATAACAATTATGCCAATCACTATTAACCCATTGACAAATGACTATTGTTCACATTTCGGCTCTTGTCTCCACGAATGCTCTTAACTTAGGCATCTGGGTTTTGGTTGCCCCTGTCCCCTAAAGGAGTGATTGTGGTGTGTCTTGATATTTTTAGAAAGTTCACAGGATTGAATTATTTTAGGTTAAGGGCATTGTTGTCTCCACGAACCGAAAAAGGAACTGTTTATTTTTCTTTTTCCAGTTTCGAAATTTTTCTATCTAATGTAACAAGGTAGATAATAAGTCCTATTAAAACCATGCTCAGCACAGCTACAACTACGTAAATTTTTCCATTGCTACGCATTCCAGTAGCCATTTCTACAGGTTGTGCATACACATCTTTCATACTATTGAAACCAGCCGCTTTCAGGGTTGTATCAGGCGTTATTTTTGTTGGCGGTGGTACATCGGCGTAAGCCGCAAAACCAGTAAATACCACCATGAAGAGCAGTGCCGTTTTTAAAATAGCACCTTTGGAGCCAAATGCCATACGCTGAACTCTGAACGCTACACCCTCAACCTTAAACCCTAAACCTTTTACCTTATTATTTGCTTTCATTTAAAATATTTTTATCGGCCAGTTTTTGCAGCCTTATGTGTAATGTAGTTATCCAAACGCCGAGCAGCGTCCAACCTAAAACGGCGGGCCAAAAAACCATCCGCATTAATGGGTCAATATCACCCTGACCAATGGCAGGATTGCCCTCGCCTCCAGGGTGCAGGCTTTCGTACAAGCGTGGTATTATAAATAAAGTGGGGAATAGCATGGCACAGGCAAAAATATTGTACACCGCACTTACCCTTGCCCGTTTATCAATATCGGTAATGGAACCACGAAGTATAAAATAGGCGGCATAAATGAGCAGGGCTACTGCCGCTAATATTTGTTTAATGTCGTTACTCCACGGAGCCCCCCAGGTGTATGTGGCCCACATGGCTCCAGTAGTAATACCCAGAAAACCCAATACCATACCTGTTTGTGCAAAGCGGTGGGCATAAATATCTTCCACCAGTTTACCATTACGAAGGTATCGGATGGCGTACACAACAGAGGTAAAAAACAGCACCATCATGCTAAACCACATGGGCACATGGTAGTACAGGTTGCGGATGCTTTCGTTTACAATAGGCTTTGCCGGAACAGGCAAGAGCATACCGCCTATAACGGCGTAAACAAGACAAACGATGCTCAGTATTTTCCACCAGGAAAGTTTCATCATATTCGTAAGCCCGAGGTAATAGAGCCATATTTAATGAGGGCAAAAATAGGGAGATAGCACAAAGTACAATTATTATTTGGGCTTTCTCTGTGCCGCTTTTGGGAATTATTCAACGATAACAACCAAATAGAAAACGCAACGAAATGGAATCTGTTATCAATTAAACTAAAATCAAAGTAGTACCAGATTATTTAAAAAGCTTTTAGTGCGGCTTGACGTATAGCAGCACGGATAAAACGAATGGGTTTGGATGAAGACAGATTTTTATTTTTAGCCCGGCAATTGAACTGCTATGAGGCGACATTGGCGAC